>JALSSK010000196.1 GCA_026984335.1 Rhodothermales bacterium | reverse complement strand
CGGTTGGACCGCCAGGCCGTGCCGGAGTCGCTCGAAGCGCTCGTGGAGATCCATCACGTAGTCGGCGGTTTCCCGGTCCGCTTCGAGGAGGTCGGCCGGCGCAGGGAGGAGTCCGGCCGTGCCGAAGTGGAGCGCTTCGAGGTCGCGCGGGTCTTCGATGCGGCGCATCCGGGCGAGCGGGAGGCGGCGCGCCAGATCGGCCATCGGCTCGGCGTTCCCGGCATAGCCGAGCGCGGCAAAGAGGCGTTCGTGAAGGAGCGCTTCGAGGTCCGGCGCGGCGAGATAGCGCGCCTCCAGCGCTCGGCGTCGCGCTTCCATGCGCTCGAGGGCCAACCGCTCGATCCAGGGGCGAGAGACGGAGACAGGCACACGGGACCAGGCGGACTCGCACGGGAGTTCGTCCTCGGCGCGGGTGTGGAAGCGGTGGAGGAGGCGGTGGAGCGGCGCTTCGAGGTGAGGGAAAAGCGTGATCTCCGGAATCACGCTGCCGTCCTCTCGCAGAAGCCCGCCCGTCCACAGGTCGGCGAAGAGCGTGACGTGGAGAATGACGCCGTTGTACCGGGCGTCGTGATGATGACGGTGTTCGAACCATGCGCCCGAAGACACGTGGATCTCGACGTCGCCCGCCCACTCGATCTCTCCCATGCGCAGGCGCGCGCCGGAGAAGTCGGGGCCGGCGTCGGGGTTGAGCGCGCCGGGCGTGATGACCTCGACGGCCCGTCCGTCCGACGTGTTCAACGCCTCCGGGGCGAAACGTTGCGTGCGCCAGAGGTCGTGCACGAACGCCTCGGGAACGGCGCGGGGCGAGGCCGTGGGCTCGTGGAGCGTGACCTCGAAGACGGCGTCCCGGCAACCATAGAAATGAGGAAGAAGCTTCAGCGCGGGGCGTCTTTCGGAGGAGGGAAGGGAGACGGACATCACATTTTTCGGTCAGCGATGGTCATTTCATATAAAACACATGAGGGACTCCGGATATAACCTCCCGCTTCGAAAAAAATACGGCGTCGCGGGAGGGGCGTAAACAGGATTATTGGGACGTTCGATGGGTCCGGGATCGAGCGATCGGGTCGAGGGCGGAAGGAGTTCCCGGCTTCGCGCCGGGCTTGTGGGTACGCCGTGGAGAGGCCTTGCCCGGTCGAACATTTGGACCAGGGCCGCGTTTAGAATGGGCTATTTCTGAAGGCAGGAGATTCGCATGATCGAACCAATTATTTCTCTCATACACGCCCACGAGCGCTTCGTCATCACCACGCATCTTCGCCCCGACGGCGACGCCGTCGGCTCCGAACTGGGGCTGGGACGGTTGCTCAAAAAGCTCGGCAAGTCGGTCTCGATGATCAACAGCGATCGCCTCGCCTACAACCTGAGCTGGTTGCCCGGGGTCTCCGACGTGGAGGTGTTCGAAGGATCGCTCAGTCAGCGGGAGCGCATCGCCGGGGCGGACGTCATCTTCGTCGTCGATACGAACGGCGTTGCGCGCATCGGCAAGCTCGGGCAGGCGGTTCGGAACAGCGGCGCGGTCAAGGTGCTCATCGATCATCATCCCGGCCCCGAAGACTGGTTCGATCTCATGCACCGGCGCGAGTCGGCGTCCTCGACGGGCGAGCTCGTCTATGAGATCATCACGGCTCTGGACCCCGGGCTCATCGACGCGGAGATAGCCACGGCCTTGTACACGGCCATCATGACCGACACCGGCTCGTTTCGGTACAGCACGGTCAACGCGCGGGTGCACCGAATCGTGGCCGACCTGCTCGAACGCGGCGACATACGGCCCACGCCCATCCACACCGCGCTCTTCGATACGCGAACCGTCGAGGGGCTGCGCCTGCTCAGCCGCACGCTCGACACGCTCACGCTCCGGTATCGCGGACGCCTCGGCTACATGATCGTCTCGCAGCGGGCGCTCCGAGAGACGGGTGCGGACGTCTCCGAGACCGAGGGCTTCGTCAACTACGTGCTTTCCATCGAGGGCGTGGAGGCGGCGCTGCTCTTCACGGAGACCGAGCGCGGCACGAAGGTCAGCTTCCGTTCGAAAGGCGCGGCGTTCGTGCACGAATGGGCGCAGCATTTCGGCGGCGGCGGGCATCGCAATGCCTCCGGAGCGTTCATCACCCGCCCGCTCGAGGAAACCATTCGGGAGGTCATCCGCGCCGCGCCCCGGTTCCTCGCCCTCGAAGACGAGGCGCCCGTAGAGGATGAGACGCTTTCTCCCGAGGATGAGGCCTATCTTTCTTCCCTGCTCGACATTCAGTCAAAAAAATCGCCATCATGAAAGTATCCGTCACAACGATTCCGCTTCGAGAGCTTGACGTCGACCTGCTTTTGATCCCCGTGACCGAGGACAGGGTGCAGGCGGCGCTCGCCGAGATCGAAGCGGTGTTTGGTCCCTCTGCAGGCCGGGCTGCCGCCGATTTCAAGGGGACGCCGGGCAGCGGCGTGCTGATCTATCCGGAAACAGCGAATGCCCGGCGCGTAGCGCTCGTGGGCCTTGGGGCCGCCGCCGGCGTCGACGCCGAGCGCGTCCGTCGTTCCGTGGCCGAGGGCGTTCGCTTCGTCGAGACGGCGAAGGCCGAGACGGTCGGCATCTCCGCGCCGGCGCTCGCGCTCGAGGCCGAGGTGGTGAGCCAGAGTCTCATCGAAGGGTTCATGCTGGCCGCCTATCGATTTTTGCGGTACAAGACCGACGCGAAGCAAGGTTTCGCCGGGCCGGAACGCATCGTCCTCCACAGTTCGGATCAGGACAAGACGAGCCGTCGTGGGGCCGAGCGCGGACGCATTCTCGCCGAGAGCGTCATGTCGGCGCGCGACCTCGTCAACCTCTCGCCACATGAAAAGACGCCCGTGCTTTTCGCAAAGGCCATCGAGCGCTCGGCGAAGAAGTACGGGTATGAAGCCGAGGTATGGGACCAGGCGCTCATCGAAGCGGAGGGGATGGGCGGTCTCCTCGCCGTGAACCGGGGGAGCGTCGAGCCGCCCACGTTCACCGTCTTGACCTGGCGGCCGGAGCACGCCGTCAACGAGCGCCCGGTCGTGCTCGTGGGCAAGGGCGTCGTCTTCGACACCGGCGGGCTTTCGCTCAAGAAGACGGAAGGCTCGATGGAGTACATGAAATCCGACATGGCGGGCGCGGCGGCGGTCGTCGGCGCGATGGAGGCTCTCGCGCGGCTCGAGACGCCGGTCTACGTGGTGGGACTCATCCCCGCCACGGACAACCGTCCCGGCAGGAATGCCTACGTGCCGGGCGAGGTCGTGCGGATGCACGCCGGCACGACCGTGGAGGTGCTCAACACGGACGCCGAGGGCCGGATGATCCTCGCCGACGCGCTCTCGTATGCGAAGACCTATCGCCCGGAACTCGTGATCGACCTGGCCACGCTCACCGGAGCCGCCGTGGTGGCCCTCGGCAACGAGTGCGCCGCCGTCATGACGAACGACGCCGAGACCGCCGCTTCTCTCGAAGCCCTGCGCGCCTCCGGCGACCGAACCGGCGACCGCGTGCACCCGCTCCCGATGTACGAAGAGTACGGAAAACTCATCGAGAGCGCCGTCGCCGACATCAAGAACATCGGCGGGCGCGGAGCCGGGGCGATCACCGCGGCGAAGTTCCTCGAACACTTCGTCGACTATCCGTGGATCCACATCGACATTGCCGGGCCCTCGTTTCTGAAAGAGCCGAAGCCCTATCGACCGAAAGGGGGGACCGGCTTCGGGGTGCGTCTCCTCTCCGATTTCCTCCGGGGATACGCCCGCCCGCGCAAATCGTGACGCGCGCCGGTGAGCGGCGGCAGGGGAGGCATCCGCAAGCTTCGCCGGGCGCTTTTCCTGCCGATCATTTTCACAGCCCCATCGAGAAGAAGCCCCCTTATGATGGATCCGTTTTCAGAGACACCCCCGGACACGCCCGCTCGGCGGGAACGTCCGCGCCTGGCCGTCACGCTAGGCGATCCCAACGGCATCGGGCCGGAAGTGGTCATCAAATGCCTTGCCGACTCCCGGCTGAATAAATACATGGAGCCGCTCGTCATCGGCTCGGCGGAAGTGCTCCGGGTGCATGCCGCCAGGCTCGGCTTCGGGGATCTCCGGCTCCGCATCGTCCATGAAGCGCCGGAGCGCATCGAGCAAGGAGGAATCACCGTCCTCGACGTGACCGGCGATTCGCCTTTCGACGTGCAGTTCGGCGCGATCACCGAGGCGGGGGGGCAGCTGGCGATGCAGGCCGTCGCGCGCGCCGTCGATCTGTGCATGAGCGGTGAGGTCGACGCCATGGTGACGGCTCCGATCTCGAAAGAAGCCATCGCAATGGCGGGCTACCGGGAGCCGGGACACACGGAGTTCATCGCCCGTCGCACCGGATGCGGGCGCTTCACGATGATGATGATCGCGGACAAACTCCGGGTGGGGCTCGTCACCGGCCACCTCGCGATATGGGACGTGCCGAAGTACGTCACGCGGGAGGCGATCCTCGAGAAGGTGGAGATCATCAGCGAGAGTCTCGTCCGTGATTTCGGCATTGCCCGACCCCGGATCGCCGTCCTCGGGCTGAACCCGCACGCGGGCGACGGGGGCGTGATGGGCCACGAAGAGGAAGATTTCATCCTCCCGGCCATCGCTGAAGCACGCGAGCGAGGGCGGCTCGTTTTCGGTCCTTTTGCGGCGGACGGCTTCTTCGCCGTGAGCGGGTACCGGAACTATGACGCCGTGCTCGCCATGTACCATGATCAGGGCCTCGTGCCGTTCAAGACGCTCGCTTTCGACACCGGCGTCAACTTTACGGCGGGTTTGCCGATCGTCCGCACCTCGCCCGACCACGGCACCGCCTACGACATCGCCGGGAGCGGGAAAGCGTCGCCGGGAAGCATGCGGAGCGCCATCTATCTCGCCATCGACATGGCCCGCCGCCGCCCGCCCGTGAGCCGCCGGAAGGCGAGCTGAACGGGGCGCACCCCTTTTCGGTAACCAGCGTTGAAATGAGCGCCATGACGGATCCATCGGATCGGAGAGAGACGCCCCCGTATTCCGTGCTCGCGGCGGGTTATGACGTGGTGATGGAGCACGTGGATTACGCTTTCTGGGCCGCGTACGTGCACGGACTGATCCGCTCCTTTCTTCCCGGGGCGCAGACGGTGCTCGAACTTGGCTGCGGCACGGGCTCGCTCGCGCTCGAAATCGCGCCCATGGGGCCGTATCGCTATGTCGGGACGGACGCCGTGCCGGAGATGATCCGCGTGGCGCGGGCCAAAGCCGAGATGACGGGCGCGGACCTTCTCTTCGAGGTGGCCGACTTTACGAACTACCGCGTCGAAGCGCCCGTGGACGTGGCGCTGCTCGTGTACGACGGGCTCAACTACCTCCTGGAGACGGACGCCATACGCGCCCTCTTCCGCTGTACGTTCGAAGCCCTCCGCCCCGGCGGCGTCTTCCTCTTCGATCAGAGCACCCCGGCGAACTCGGAGAACAACGAGGCGCTTTTCGAGGACGAAGGCTCCTACGATGCGTTCAGTTTCCGCCGTCATAGTCGATACGACCGGGAGACGCGCCTCCACACGACGACGTTCGAACTGACGGTGACCGGGCGCACGTTCCTCGAAACCCACGTACAGAAGGCGTATACGCCGGATGAGATCCGCGCGCTCGTCGAGGAGGTCGGCTTCGAGATAGAGGCCGCCTATGACGGGTTCTCGAAGCGGGAGGCGAAGGCGGACTCCGAGCGCGTCCACTGGGTCGTGCGCCGCCCCGCCGCGTCGCAGGCCGCCTGACCCGACGAGATCTCCTCCGGATGTCCGGCGGATTTGGTATACTGCTGCCCGCGCTCGATGAGTGTTCGCCTTTTCAACCCCAGCACGCTCCGACCTTGATCGAACTGAAGCACGTCACGGTCTCGCACACGCTCCCCGACGGTTCGAAGCGCGTCGTCTTCGAGGACCTCTCGCTGCATATCCGCCGGGGAGAGATGGTTTACCTCGTCGGGCCGACCGGCAGCGGGAAGACGACCCTCATGCGCCTGATGTACATGGACGTGCTGCCCGACGCCGGCGTCGTTCGCATAGGCGACTACCGGAGCGACACCATTCGTCCCCGGGATACGCCGTACCTTCGCCGGTCCCTCGGCGTCGTCTTTCAGGATTTTCAGCTCTTGTCCGATCGGAACGTCTTCGAGAACGTCGCCTTTGCCCTGTATGCGACGGGGAAGAGCGGGGCGCAGGTGAAGAATCGGGTGTTGCAGACGCTCTCGCGCGTCGGGCTGAGCCACAAGCGCAAACGTTATCCGCACGAACTCTCCGGCGGTGAACAGCAGCGGGTGGTGATCGCCCGCGCCATCGTCAACGAGCCGTGGATTCTCCTGGCCGACGAGCCCACGGGCAACCTCGATCCCGCCGTGGCCGACGAGATACAAAAGCTGCTCCTCGGATTGCACCGACAGGGCATGACCGTCCTCATGGCGACGCACGATTACCGCCTCGTCCGCAAATTTCCGGCCCGGACGCTTGCCTTCGTGAAGGGACAACTCGTAGAGGTGGATCCGGAGACGCTTCACGAGGCGTGAGTGGGAGCCGCATGGAAACGCGACGGACAGAAACATCAAAGTACATTCCGGCATTGGGCTTTCGCCGGCTCACGCAGTACTACGATCCGATAGTCGGGTGCACCAC
Source organism: Rhodothermales bacterium (assembly GCA_026984335.1). Lineage (GTDB taxonomy): Bacteria > Bacteroidota > Rhodothermia > Rhodothermales > ISCAR-4553 > JALSSK01. The sequence goes on along the minus strand of JALSSK010000196.1, from coordinate 8,733 downwards.
GCGAGAGCGCACGTTCAAGCGAGCACTTATCCAACAAGCCCGCATAGAGCCGGGTCAACGCGTTCTGGATCTTGCCTGTGGCACGGGCACTTTGTCAATCTGGATCAAGGAATCCAGCCCGGAAGCTGTTGTTGTCGGGGTTGATGGCGATCCCGAGATTCTGTCTCTAGCCGCCTGGAAGGCGAAGCAGGCTGGTGTTTCTGTGCAGCTTGATGAGGCGATGTCTTACGACCTTCCCTACCCGGATTCACACTTTGATCGTGTCGTCTCAAGCTTGTTCTTTCATCATCTGTCCTGGGAAGACAAGGAACGTACCGTTCAGGAGATTTATAGAATGCTCCGGCCGGGAGGCCAATTTCATGTAGCCGATTGGGGGAAGGCCGAGAATGTCTTAATGCGGGCGCTGTTTGTTTCCATCCAACTTCTGGATGGTTTCAGTAACACCCGGGACAACGTGACCGGAAAGTTGGTGGAGCTTTTTGAGGGTGCGGGATTTGTCGAGGTTGCCCGGAAGCGAACCTTCAGTACCCTGTTCGGAACGATGGCGCTGTACAGTGCCGTCAAACCCGGTTAACAAGACGCTGCTCGCGGCGGTTCGGTTTATCTGGAGAGGTTCGCGCTCATTCTTGCTCTCAAAGGCGTGCATGTGGCGGTGTTCATCGGGTTCGAACGGAAGCGTATCGGGAGAGGTGGGGAGGACTCTCTTTGCTGAAGGCACGATCAGCGCCTCGTCCGCAAGTTCACCGCCCGGACGCTTGCCTTCGTGAAGGGACCGCTCCTTGAGGTCGATCCGGAGACGCTTCACGAGGCGTGATGCCTTTCCGGGGGCGTCTTCCCGCCGGGTGCGCGGCAATGGGTTTGCTCGGCTGTACCGGGCGCGTTATATTTTGCCCGCTTGACGCTTTGCGATGACGGGAGTGCGGCGCACCGTGCCCCCTCATTTTTTATCCATCCGCGAAGCCTCGGGCCCACCGCCGGGCGGGGCCATGCCACAGGTCTCCCGTATCACGCACTCATCTCACACTGACTCTATGGAAGCGCTGGCTCATTTCATTGACTGGGCAAATGACCTGTTGTCACCCGTCCTCGTCATCGGTTTGCTGGGGGCGGGTGTTTTCTTGACGCTCCGTCTCGGGTTCATTCAGGTACGGCGGCTGGCGCACGGGTTCGCGGTCACCTCGGGCAAGTACGACGACCCGAACGAACCCGGCGACGTCTCCCACTTTCAGGCGCTCACCACCGCGCTCTCGGCCACGGTCGGCATCGGAAACATTGCGGGGGTGGCGCTGGCGATCCACTGGGGAGGGCCGGGCGCGCTCTTCTGGATGTGGATGACGGCCCTTCTGGGCATGGCGACCAAATACAGCGAGGTCACGCTCGCGCAATACTATCGCGTGAACATCGAGGGGGGGAAGGCCTGGGAAGGCTCGGTCGCCGGCGGTCCGATGTACTATATCGAGAAGGGGATGAAGGAGGTCTACGGGTGGAACTGGAAACCCGTGGCGGTCTTTTTCGCCTTCATGCTCATGCTGACTTCCTTCATGACCGGCAACGCCATTCAAGCCAACACCATTGCGACCGAAGTCGCTTCGAACTTCGGCGTCGCCACGTGGATCACCGGGCTTGTGACGGCCACCCTCGTGGGCATCGTCATCATCGGCGGGATCAAGCGCATCGGAGCGGTGACGGGCATCCTCGCGCCGGTCATGGCCGGGCTGTACGTCGTCAGCGCGCTGTTCATTCTGATCCTCAACGCCGGAGCCGTGCCCGCGGCGCTCGGGCGGATCATCGTCGAAGCCTTCACGCCCACGGCGGGCGTTGCCGGCACGGGCATCGGCCTCTTCCTCGTGACGATGCGGTACGGGGTGCAGCGAGGGCTCTTCTCGAACGAGGCCGGCCAAGGCTCGGCCCCGATCGCCCACTCGGCGGCGAAAACCGACGAGCCGGTCTCGGAAGGCGTCGTGGCCCTGCTCGAACCCTTCATCGACACCATCGTCATCTGCACCACCACCGGCCTCGTTATCGTCGCCACGGGCGTCTTCGACGCCAAGGTGCCGACGACCATCCCGCTCAACGACAACAACATCTCGTACCTGGAGATCGACCCGACGGGCAATTACGATTCGATCCGGGCGCCCGAACGGCTGGAAGTGCGCGAGGGCATCCCGGTCGTGGAAGGCGACGAGGACGCTCGGTTCGCATATTTCGACGTCCCGGTCGATACCCTCTACCTCGACGAAGATCACACGACCGTCTTTAGCGGCGTCATCTTTCCGTCGGAAGGGGTGGCGCGGGATGCGTCGGGGCAGGAATACGACGCGCTGTACGGCAATGCGGTCAAGAACAGCGCCCCGCTCACCTCGCTCGGCTTCCAACGGGGACTCGAACCCGTCGGACTTGCGCCGCTCGGGCGGTGGGTGGTGCTCATCTGCGTCTTCCTCTTTGCCATCTCCACGGCGATCTCCTGGAGCTATTACGGGGATCGTTGCGCCAACTATCTCTTCGGCAAACGGGCCATCCTGCCGTACAAAATGGTCTTCCTCATCATGCATTTCCTCGGCGCCGTGGTGGCGGTCACCACCATCTGGGACATCGGCGACGTGGCCCTTTCGCTCGTAACCTTGCCCAACGTCATCACCCTCGTCCTGCTTTCGGGGTTGCTCAGCCGGATCACAAAGAGCTATTTCGAGCGGAAACCGTGGTTGGAGAATGCACAGGTCCGGGCGCGTCTGCGGGCGGAGAAGAAGGCGAAAAATGAGGCCCGATGAGTTCCAAACCCGGCACGACGGACATTCCATGGAGAACCTGACCATCGTCGATCATCCGCTCTTGCGCCGGGATGTGACCATCCTCCGGCGGCGCGACACCTCGCACGGACTGTTCCGGAAGACGCTTTCGGATGCGGCCGCCATCCTGGCCTATGAGTCGATGCGGGATCTCCGCCTTCGCTCGTTCCCCATCGAGACGCCCCTGGAGCGGACGACCGGTTATGAGGTGGCCGACGAGGTGATCGTGGTGCCCATCCTGCGCGCGGGCCTCGGCATGGTGGACGGCTTCATCCGCTTCCTCCCGACGGCCCGCATCGGACATCTGGGCATGTATCGGGACAAGCAGACGCACCGGCCGGTGGACTATTACAGCAACGTCCCGGGCGGGCTGGAGACGGCGCGCGTCTTCGTCGTCGATCCGATGCTTGCCACGGGCGGGAGCGCCGTGGGCGCCGTCCGCCACCTGAAGGAGCGGGGGGCGCGGCGCTTCACGTTCGTCTGCCTCGTGGCGGCGCCCGAAGGTGTGAGGGCGCTCACCGAGGCGCATCCGGAAGTCGCCGTCTTCACCGCCGCCCTTGACCGCGAGCTCGACGACCATGCCTACATCCGCCCCGGCCTCGGGGACGCGGGCGACCGAATTTTCGGGACCTCGGAATGACCCTGCCCGTTTTCAACGAATCTCTCCCGACTATGCTACGCCTTCGTTTTCTGCTCCTTTTGACGCTCGTCTCTCTGCCGGCGGCGGCGCAGGATTACACGTTCGAAGTGCCCCGCGTCGTGCTCAACGACATCCCGTTCACCGTCACGGTGCGGAGCCCCGACGTCCTCTTCGACGAGGAGCAGGCGGCGACGTATGCCGTGCGTATGGACGGGCAACGGTTCCCGCTCGAATTCCGACGCGTCGACGGGGAGCGTGCGCTCGTGGCCGAAGGGCTGACGACCTCCGAGAGCGGGCGCGTTCGGCTGACCCTCATGCGCGACGGCGCGGCGCTGCGAGAGGCTTCGACGCGTTCCACACCCGGGTGGCTCTCTATCGTGCCGCCGCTGCTGGCCATTGCCGTGGCGCTTGCTTTCAAACGGGTGGTGCCGGCCCTCTTCCTCGGCCTGTGGATCGGCGCGTGGACGGTGGTGGGCGGCGGGCTCGGCTTCTGGCAGGGCGTGCTCGATTCGTTCCAGGTCTACGTGCTCGGCGCACTCTCCGACCCCGATCACGCGGCCATCATCCTGTTCTCCCTCATGATCGGAGGCATGGTGGGCGTCATCTCCCGCAACGGCGGCATGCAAGGGGTGGTCAACCATATCGTCCGCTGGGCGAAAGACGCCCGGCGCGGGCAGATCGCCACGGGCGCGCTCGGCGTGGCGATCTTCTTCGACGACTACGCCAACACGCTCGTGGTGGGCAACACGATGCGGCCCGTCACCGACCGGCTGCGCATCTCCCGCGAAAAGCTCGCCTACATCGTCGACTCGACGGCGGCGCCCGTCTCGGCGCTCGCGCTCGTCACCACGTGGATCGGCTTCGAGGTGGGCCTCATCGGCGACGCCGTCTCGAAGATCGAAGGCTACGATGAGGCGGCCTATTCGATCTTCCTCAGCTCGATCCCGTACAGCTTCTATCCCATCCTCGCGATCTTCTTCGTGTTTCTCATCGCCTGGTCGAACCGGGACTTCGGGCCGATGTACCGGGCCGAGCAGCGCGCTCGCACGACGGGGCAGGTCATCCGTCCGGGAGCGAGCGTGGACGAAGAGGCGGCGGAGGGAAAAGACGTGCAGCCGAAGCCGGACAAGCCGCACCGCGTGATCAACGCCGTCCTCCCCATCGTGGTGCTCATCGGGACCGTGCTCGTCGGCCTGTACGTCACCGGTGAGGGCGAAACGCTCCGCGACATCATCGGCTCGGCGGACTCGTACAAGTCGCTCATGTGGGCCTCGCTGCTCAGCGTGCTCACGGCCGTGGGCCTCTCGATCGGGCAGCGCATCCTCTCGCTCCACGAAGCCATCGACGCGTGGTATTCGGGGCTCAAGGCGATGCTCTTCGCCATGATCATCCTCGTGCTGGCCTGGTCGCTCTCCTCGATCACCGAGGTGCTCCACACCGCCGACTACCTCGTGCACCTGCTCGGCGACACCTTGCCGCCCGCGTTCGTGCCGGCCATCGTCTTCATCCTCTCGGCGGCGACGGCCTTCGCCACCGGATCGAGCTGGGGCACGATGGGCATTTTGCTCCCGCTCGTGGTGCCGCTCGCCTGGGCCGTGCTCGGGGCCAACGGCATGGCCGACCCCGTTCATTATCACGTGCTCTATTCCACCATCGCCTGCATCCTGGCCGGCTCGGTCTGGGGCGACCACTGCTCGCCCATCTCCGACACCACCATCCTCTCGTCGATGGCCTCGGGCTGCGATCACATCGACCACGTCAGCACACAGATACCGTATGCGCTTCTCGTCGGCGCCGTCGGGCTCGTGCTGGGAACGATCCCCGTCGGGCTGGGCGCGCCGTGGTGGGCAGGCCTGATCCTCGGGATTGCGGTGCTTTATGCCGTGCTCCGGTTCTACGGGAAAGAGGTTGCCCCGGCAGCGCCGTCCGAAGTTCCGGCGACCGAGGAGGCTGCCGCCTGATTCGCCACTGATGAAAGGCGCTGGGAAGCGCCGTCCGCTCCGTGAGACCGGGACCGCATGGTTGCATCTTCCCGGCTGTTTTTGCCACCGATCATTTCTTACCTGAGATATGCTGCTCGATTCCGACAACCGACCCTGGGGACGCTGGGAAGAATATTTGAATGAGCCCGGGTACCGGGTCAAGCGCATCGTCGTCAACCCCGGACAACGGCTCTCGCTTCAGAAGCACCGCCACCGTCGCGAGCACTGGGTCATCGTGCGGGGGGAAGGGCTTTTCACGCTCGATCGGGACGTGACGCGCGTCAGGATCGGCGATCATGTGGAGATCCCCGTCGGCGGGGTGCATCGCATCGAGAACGATGGCGAGGATTACCTGGTCATCATCGAGACGCAGCTCGGCCTCTGTCTCGAGGACGACATCATCCGGCTGGAAGACGACTACGGTCGCGCCGGGTGACGGGCGCGTCCGTGCTCACGAACGTTTTTCGAGTTCGTCGAGAAGGCGGAAGGCGATGGCCCGGGCCAGGGCGGGCGCGTTGCCCCAGGCGCGGTTGTTGGCGATGAGGTGGAGCACGGCGCCCCGGGCCTCGGCCCGAAGCGCGAGCGCGACGGCGTCGAGCGCCATGTCCCGGGCCTGCTTCGTCTCGCTCAACGCCGGCACGGCCCGGTCGAACGGGTAGGCAAGCGCGTACGCCTCGGCATAGGGCATGCGCAGGGGCGTCAGCAGGCGCGCCACGGCGGTCCCGTCGGCGGCGGTGAACCGCGCTCCGCACAGCCGCCACTGCTCCCGAAGGGGCGGGAGCCACGTCCAGTGGCTGAAGACGAAGCCGAGGCCCCGATCCGCAAGCCAGGCGAAGTACGGGGGGACGAGCAGGTGCGCCGAACGCAACTCGAGATGCGCCTGTACGTCGCCGGGAAGGGCGCGGAAGAAGCCGTCGAGCTCGGCGATGTTCTCCATAGGGTCCGGGCTTTCGGCGCGCCGCTGATACTCCTGTTCGAACAAGAGGCCCGAGAGCCGGTCGCCGAGGAGCTTGCGGGCGGGTTCGATGAACTGCTTCGTGACCCCCCCGGCGTCGAGGAAAGAGGGGTTGTTCTCATAAACCACCTTGCCTTCGCGGCTCCGACGCAGTTTCCGCGCGAAGAAGGTCTGCGGGGCCTTGAGCAGGAAACGCGCGTCGGCAGGGGCCTGATCGGCATATTGCTCGAGCACGAAGAGGTTGTTCGTGGGGCGGCCTTCGGCGTCGAGGAGGGGGCGGTAGAACGTAAAGTCGAGCTCGAGCACGTCGAAATGCTCGAAGTACTCGCGCACGGAGGCGATGGGCACGGTGCGTTCCTCGAACGTTTGCCCGCCGAGCTTGCGTTTGCGGGTTTTGACGGCCTTTGCGTAGCGCTCCGGGTAGATCTGTCCGATCCATCCGGCGTACCGGTCGCTCGCCGTGCCGAAGCGGAGGTAGGGGAAGAGGCCGCGAAAGGCATACGCCGCCGCGCGTTCCCGGCGTTCGACGAGGGAAGGATCGGTCATCGGGCGGGGGGAGGGCCGGTCAGAGGGAGGGCTCTTTCTGCTCGGGGCTCGGGAGCTCGCCCGCGCCGTTGTTCCGCGCTTCGTCGAGGCGGCTTTTTTGGCGGCGGCGATACCGGATGTTCTTCTGCACCGTGTGGAAGGTGACGAACACGCCCGAGGCGAGGAAGAAATAATACGCCAGGATACGCCAGACGATCAGGGTCGGGAGCACCATCCCTTTGGGCATGAGCGGGCCGAGGAAGAGCGCGTAAAGCCCTTCGACGCCGCCTGCGCCGCCGGGGGTGGGGAGGATGAGCGAGCCGAGCGTGAGCGCCGCCGTGCGGGTGAAGGCGAGGAGCACGTCGAGGTCGGGTACGACGCTCCAGATGAGCAACACGAGCAAAAGGTACCGGGCCATCCAGGTGCCCATCGTCAGAAGAAAGCCCGTCACGTAGAAGCGGAGCGGCTGCGTACGGAGGATCTTCGCGCGGTGCTCGTATTGGCTCATCTCGTGGGCGACGTGCTTCTGAAAGCGCCGAAGCACCTTCAAGCGAAAGACCCTCTCTGCAATCTTTTTGAGCAACGAAGGACGCATGAGCGTCGCATAAGCGAAAACGACCGTCCAGATGAGCAGCGCGATGAAATAGACCACGGAAGTCCAGAAGCCGACCCTTCCAAAAGAGGCGGGGATGACGTCAATGAAGGCGGCGGCGATGAGGACGAAGGGCACGGAGAGCGCAAACCATATCTGGTCGAGGATCATCACGAAGAGCATCCACGCGCCGACCATGCCCACCGGAATCTGCCCTTTCGAACTACCCTTGCTGTCGCGCGAGATGTAGAACGCTGCCAGGGGCGCGCCGCCGACGAGCGAAGGCGTGATGTTCGACGCAAAATCCCAGGCCAGCTGTCCCCGCACGGCGGCCGTGAAAGAGATGCTGCGGTGCGAGACGTAATAGAGTCGCCAGCCGCCGAAGAGGATGCGCGCCGCCACGGAGCCCAGCGCCGCCGTCATCAGCCACGGGTTGAGCCGATGGAGCATCTCCCGGAGATCATCGGGGTTGAACGTGAGATATCCGATGACCAGCAGAACGACGAGACTCAGAAGGATCGGCCAGAGGATGCTCACCCAGGAAATCGGGGGCGGCGACGACGGTTCTTCACCTCCGAGATCTTCCGGAAGGGCGGTTTCTTCGACGGTCGGAGGTGATACGGACATGCGGAGAGACGATTGGTGAACGGCAAAAATACGAAAAGCTGCGAATCGGATCCGGGGATGTGGATAACTGAACCGTTAATGTTTGGTCGGAGCGGACTCATTCGAGCGCGTCGATAGCCGCTCGGAGCTTGCGATAGGTGTCGCGCATTGCCTCGGGGATCACTTTCACGTCGGCCACGACGGGCATGAAATTCGTATCGGCCTGCCACCGAGGTACGACGTGCACGTGGAGGTGTTGCGGGATGCCCGCGCCCGCCGCGAGCCCCTGGTTGATCCCGACGTTGTATCCCTCCGGCTTCAGCGCACGGTCGATCCATCGCATGCACCGCGCGATGGTCTCGGCGACGGCGTTCCGCTCCTCGGAGGTCAACGCTCCGTATTCCGATACCTCGCGGAAGGGCACGATCATGAGGTGCCCGTTGTTGTACGGATAAAGATTCATGATGACGAAGACGTGTTCGCCGCGCCAGAGGATGAAGTTCTCCTCATCCCGGTCTTCTGCGGCCAAGCGCGTGAAGAGGGAGCCGTCGTCCGGCTCCCTCGGATCGCGGTTCGACATCCGTTCGATATGCCGTGAGCGCCAGGGGCTCCACATCCGTTTCATACGCGTCGGATCAGTGGGTGGG
>JALSSK010000195.1 GCA_026984335.1 Rhodothermales bacterium | reverse complement strand
CCGCGTCCTCCTCCCCCGCCCCGGTCTGCTCCACCACACGAGCCATCATGCGCTCGAAGAGCGACTGCGGCCCCAGACCGGCCAGGGTGGTGTAGGTGATGTACCAGTTTGCCGTCGGGCGGCCCATGTCGAGCGGCGCATTTTTTTCAAGGACGAGGTCGAACGGAACGGTGTGCGCATCCGCATAGCGGGCCTCGAGCCCCCGAAGGATGTACAGCGTCTCGCCGATGGGTTCGAGCTTATACCGAAGCAGGGTCGTCACGCTGTTTTCTTCGAGGAAACGGCGAACGGCCGGGCTGTCCTCGTGCACGAGCGCCGCGAGCGCCCGGAACCGGTCCTCGTGCGCCGACGCCGGGAGGGTAAGCCCGCGGCCCTTCAGGTTCGGATGGAGCCCTCGAATGACGTCGAGGTAATCGTCGTGCGCCTCGGTCAATTCGCGGAGGTTGATCAGATGCCACGGCCGCGCAAGTTCCGCCCCTCCGCGCGCATCGTCGGACCGGGCGAAGATCGCTTCGAGTTCGAAGATCGGCTTTTCGCCCTTATACACCTGAAACCGCTGCACGCCGTAGTCTTTGACCGCATCCATGCGGACGGCCTCGACGCCCGTGAAGGTCTGCGGCGCAATGGCGTACTCATTGACCCCGAAGGCCAGCAGCCCCTCCGCATCCACCCGCGAGAGCGCCTCCTTCACGCGGGGAAGCACCTCGGAGAGCGACGCCTGTGACTGCCCCCATGCCGGCGCAGCTCCCCCCAACATCACCACCAATCCCAGCACCATCGCGCGCGTCTTCATTTCGTCTTTATCCGAGGATGATCATCGTTCGCACGGAAGATAACCGATCCGGCTTTATGAGTCATCCCCGACCGGCAGTTTTCAGGCGACGAGGGTTCCCCCGCTAGCCTTTTTGGCCCGGGTACGGTCGGGGCCTTGCCCGCCAAGCCCGTTCGATGGACCGGCAATCCTCTGGATTGAGTTTCCGGTTTCGCAGCGAAAGATATACGGGCAGACCGTGAAAGAAGCAGAGGGAACATGCGCCGGAACGGGGCTTTCCGGCTCACGGGTCGAGTTCGGAGGCGATGGCGCGGCGGGCGGTCTCCCCTTCAGATAATCAGATCAAGCGGCAGGTCGGAGATATCGCGAAGTCTTTTCCCGTCAATCATGGTATGCAAAAGTTCCACGGCATCAACGAAATCCAACTCTTGGGCAGTCTCGGCCAGTTCCGGTAGCGCGAAGTGATAAACGCAATCGATGTGGCCCGTGCCGAGCGCAATGGAAGCAATCCTGTTCGGTGTCGGTTCACCCGTGATCACAACGACGTGGGGAAGCTTCCCTTTCCTGTTTTGCACCAAGTTCAATCCTTCGGAACGGGCATTTTGTGCACGATCACTTCGAAGCGTCCACTTGCACGAAATGCTGGCGTGCAGGATAAGCTTGTCGTTATTCGATCGCCTCAAACTCGAAAGGCGTGAGGTTTCGGAATCCACGATGTGAGCGGTTTTATTGATCTCACCGTCTTCCTCAGGTTCACGAGCAATAACCACGTCCGGTTTAATGATGTAATCCGAACCGAGCGCGGAGGCCAATTCCGGATTCTCACTCGCCAATTTATCAAGGGCTGCAAGATGTGCGTACTGGTCGAACCGTGCAATACCGAGACGACCCGCCGCAACCTTTCGTCCTATTTTCCAGGTCCCGGGGCGGAGATGTTCCAGTGCATTGAACGTCTCCCGAACATAGTTTTCGCATATTTCTTCGAACCTCGCACCCGACCGCTGACCGACGAGGCGTGATCCGCGGCTCCTCTCACCGATCCGGTCCAAAATGCCTCCGGCCAGCGCCAGACTTTGACGACTATGCTTGTCCGCATTCCCGGGAATTCCATTTTTATCCCGACGAAGCACGCTTTCCAACAAGGATTCGTGAAAAGATGCTCGAGCCTTTGTGATCAAGCCGGTCATCGCACTACGTGTCATTGGACTTGAGAAAACGTCGGAGCTTCTCGCGCACGGCTTTCGGATCCTTCAGCTCGCATTCCCACACGACCATCACCTTCCAACCCCGTTTTTCAAGAGCTTCTCGGTTTGCACGATCGCGGGCGATGTTGACGTCCAGTTTAGCATCCCAAAATTCCGTGCGTGTGCTCGGACGTTTTCCGCGAGGACAATCGTGACCGTGCCAAAAACAACCGTGGACGAAGATCACCTTCCGGTGTCGCGGGAGAACTATGTCCGGAGCGCCCGGCAGGTCGCGTCGGTGGAGACGGAATCGATAACCCATCCGATGCAGTATGCTCCGCACCAGCAATTCGGGTCGGGTGTTCTTATTCTTCACCCGGGACATCAGCCGGGAACGCTCCTTTTTCGACAGTCGATCGGGCATGAAGAGCTAGCCAAAGGCAGGTTCGGAAATATGCACTTGTTCCTTGCCGGCGCGCCGATCGTCTCTCGTCAACAAAGCGTAAACGGAGCCTGCCACGGCTTTTCCGAGCAGCGGCGGAACGGCATTCCCGATTTGACGGGCAATCTCGACTTTACTCCCCGTAAACACGAAATCGTCGGGGAATGACTGGAGGCGGGCGGCCTCGCGATGTGTGATGGGGCGGTGCCTTTCCGGATGAAGATAGCGGCCTTTTTCCGGCTTGTAAAACTCGGTGCGAATGGTTACCGAAGGGCGATCCCACCAGAGCCGACCGAACAAGTCGGTGCCCCCGGATTTCTTCCGAATCCAACACTTGGGCGTAATTTCCGGGGCGTTTCTCTGGAGGTCGAAGCGATTGCCGCCGGGTGGAACGGCCCGGTATCGCTTCTTACTCATTTCCGTCGGATTTCGTCCGAAGTGCAAATTGAGAGGTTCCGGTTCATCCCGGATCTCCGTACCGATCGGTTCCGGTAAGTCGGCGATGGCTTCACGGACGGTTCGCCAGGGTTTCGGATCGTCCTTGTACTCATAAAGAGAGAGCATTCCCCTCTTCAGGGCTTTCGGATTGAAGTGTGTTTTCTTAGGGGGAAAAGCTTCCGACGGCGTCCCACCGCGTACGCCGACGACGAAAGCGCGATACCGCTCTTGAGGCACGCCGTAGTCGGCGGCACAGAGGAGCGCGGACGCTATCCTAAACCCTAGGCGTTTGGCCTCTTGCTCGATCTCACGGAACTCGTCCGAACCCAAAAGCTGGCGAACGTTTTCCATCACGAACACTCGCGCACCGCTGGATTCGACGATTTGCATGAACGGGCGCCAGAGCTGTTTTCGAGGGTCGCTCTTCCTTTTTTTATTCAGCAAACTGAATCCCTGGCAAGGCGGACCGCCAACTACCACATCAGCCTCGGGAATTTGTGTCTCGGGATCTTCCAGAATGTCCACGATGTCGCCGTGCCTGCAGTGATCGCCGAAATTTGCATTATAGGTAGCGGCGGCATCTTCGTTGAAGTCATTGGCCCATACGGGGGAGAAAACTCTTTCACCCCCGACATTGCGGAATTCGGTGAACCCCAGCGTCAAGCCGCCCGCTCCGGCGAACAAGTCAATGAGACGAAATGGTCTTTGCATGATATACCGTAATGTCGGCGAACGTTATTTCAACGCCTCGACCCCGATCTCCGAAAAAAGGGTCGGTTCCGTAGGCCCGTCGAGGTGAATTCCGTATTTCCGCAAAACCCGCAACAAGGCGGCCGCCTCGTCTCGGCGGAGTTCGCGACGATTGTGAACGGCGCTCCGCATGGTGTTGGGGTTGAGCCCTGCCTCACAGAAGACGGCGTGCCACTTGATGACGCCCTTAAGCTCGATGACTCGGTCTATGGACAACATGGCGTGACGGATCGTTGTATGCGAAAGTTCAACATAATTGTTTGCAATGTCAACAATTATGTTGACAACGTATTGGAGATTGTTGATAGATCGTAACTACTTCTCAAACCTTCGACAAACACCGCTCATGTGATTCCAATGCAAGGAAACTCCCGGCTCACGGGTCGAGTTCGCGGGCGATGGCGCGGCGGGCGGTCTCCATGAGGGCCGGGATGTCCCGGCGGCGTTTGTTTTCGAGCGGAATCGGTTCACCCACGACGACGTGGATCACCCCCGGACGGGCCACGAGCCTCCGCTCGTCCAGCACGAGGTAGGCGTCGCGGATGATGACCGGCGCCATCGGCGCCCCTGCTTCGACGGCGAGCACGAACGCTCCTTTCCGGAACGGAGCCGGCCGGCCGCAAAAAGTGCGCTCCCCTTCGGGGAAGATGATGACCGAATTGCCTTTTCGGATGCGCTCGCCCGCCCTTTTGATGCTTTCGAGCGAGCGCCGGGGATCTCGACGATCCACGAAGACCGACGGCGAGTGTCTGAGCACCCACCCGAGGAAAGGCGTCTTCTCGAGTTCGGCCTTCGCCACGAATCCGAACGGATGCCGGAGCGCGGCGGCGAGCACCGGGATGTCGAGCGCGTTCTGGTGATTGGCGATGAAGACATAGGGCTGATCCGGATCGAGCGCCGCGCGTTCCTCCACCGCGAGGCGAACGCCGATGCCGAAAAGGATGGATCGCCCCCACCGGCCGGCCCACCATTGAAAGGCGCCGGGCTTCGAACGGATGAGGTTGCTCACCAGATACCCCACTGCGAAGAGGACCGTCATGAGCGAAGCCCACGACACGGCCCATACGGCAAAGAGACGCGTCTTCCACGTCTTCCGGAGTCCCTTACCGGAAGGGGCTTCCGGCTTCCTCGCTCCTCGCTTCATAAGCGCTGTTTCTCGAACGTACAACCGTCGATGGGGAAGAATGCGCGTCCCGATGCACCTGTTTATGCCTTGGAGACCGCTCTCGGGGCGCGTACCTTTTCCACGTCGTCCGTCCGAAGGTACTCCGCGAGATGCATGAATTTCTGCCGCCCCATACAAATATTTCTCGGATTCCTGTTCCTCGCGCTCTCGTGCGCAACCTCCGTCGCCACGGCTCAAAACCTCACGCCCGAGTTCAAGATCGGCTTTGCCGCGACCACACTCCGGGGGGAATCCGCAGCCGATTTCCGGACCCGCACCGGGTTTGCGGGAGGCGTCGGGTTCCGCTACAGGTTCCGCCACGGACTGAGCGTCATGCCCGAGTTTTTGTACGTGGTGAAAGGCACGCAGGCGGATTTCGTGCTCAGTGATCAGGGTCTGCTCCTGCCAATCCGTGAGGGCGGGGGCGAGGGCGTGCCCATCCGGGCGAACTTCGAGTTCACGTACGTCGAAATACCGGTGCTCGTCGTCTTTCGCCTGGAGACGAACGGCCGCGTGCATCCGAAAGTATTCGCCGGCCCGTCGCTCTCCTTTCTCCTCGACGCGAAGGTCCGTTTTCGAGCGTTTTCGGGGGGTCCCGAACAGGAAGAGAGCGATTCCACGGTGGAGGGCGTTGACTATGGGGCGGTGGTCGGTGGCGGGCTGGAGTTCGACGTAGGGGGACAGCGCCTGAGCTTCGGCGCGCGCGCCTCCTACGGCCTGGCCAACACCCGGAAACGCCGTTCCTCGCCGCTTCGCAACACGAGTTTCATTTTCTTCACCGGGGTTGTGTTCTAAGCCCCTCCCATGTGCGCCCGCTCAGCCGCGCGAAGCGTCTTGAGCAGCGCCGTCGCGTCCCGGAGTCCGGCGCGAGGGCGAGGCGTGGTGGTCACTTCGAGGCCGAGCGCCCCCTCGTACCCGTCGGCGCGCAGACACCGAAGCACTTCGCCCCAACCGACCTCTCCTTCGCCGAGCGCCGTCGGTCGCCAGGCCTCTCCTTCTCCCCTTCCGTCCAGGCACCGGACGAAAGTCAGACGCCCCTGAAGGGCTTCCATCCCCTCCGTCGCCGGTTCTCCCGCGCGGCGCGCGTCGGCGGGGCTCCATGCGGCCCCCACGGCGGGATGCGCGACGACCTCCAGCACGGAACCGAGCGCGCGCGCCGTCGGAAACGCGCCGTCCCATTCGTTGCACACCCCCACCACGACCCCTCGCCGCGCGGCGGCCTCGCCTGCACGCCGAAGCGCTGAGGCGACGGCCTCGACGGGCGCTCCCGGCCGAAACGCCGAAACGAGCACACACGGACAATCGATCCGGAGGCAGAAGGCGAGCGTCTCCTCGAACGACGCCAACTCATTCAACCACGCGATGCGGTCCGAGACGTCGCCTTCGAACATACCGGGCACGACGGCGGCCACCGGCATCTCATGCTCGGCCATGCGACGGCGAAGTTTGGCTTCATTGACGAACGGCACGCGGTCGCCTGCGCGTCCGAGCGTGCGAAGCACCAGCCCTTCGAGCCCCCACAGATGCGTGTAGTGAAGCGCTCGGTCAAGGTCGGGGGTCACGGTGTCGGTAAGCCAGACGGGAGACATGGGCACGACATGTTTGAAGGCTAACGCTCATTCGTTCGTCACACGTGGAACGTAGAGCGAATCTCCGATGAACAGGACAGGCGGTGCGGGAACCACGGTTTCCCGCAAGATCAGTCGGTGCGCCCGGTCAGCGAGGGCGAGGGCGGCCTGCTCGTCTCGGGCGCGCTCTTCGTCGAGGTCGGGAACAGGCGGGACGTCGTCGGGGCGGAGGTCGCGCAGCACCTTCATCCAGGGGGCCTCCGGCAGGAGGATCGGCTCCGGCACGGGAGCGAGGCTGTCCGGAGGCAGGACGGCGTGAAAACGCCACCCGTGCGGCTCGACCAGGGCGCGCAGGCCGGTCGTGTCCGCCGCATCGGGACCGACATAGATGACGGATCGGATGTTTTCCCGCACCCAGCCCGGCTCTTCGAGATAGGCGCGAAGCCCCGCCTGTCCGGTGCGTGCGCCGGACCAGACGGCGAAGAGAATCGTGCGGTCGGGGATGGTGAGGTAGTCGGCAAAAACGCTATACTGCCGCGCCAGTTCGAGGAGCGCCGCCGCGCCTGCACCGGGATGGGCGCGATCGATGACGCGCGCCCCGCCGAAGTCCCCGACGGCGTCGAGGTCGGCGCACACGATGACCAGTTCCGAGAGATGGGGAGGAACCTTTCCGGGCACGTACCCGAGGAGATTGATCCCCTGCAGTTCGGGGAGCGCCTCGACCTCCACGTCGAGTTCGATCGTGCGCGGCAGGCGTCGGACGCGGTTGCGCATCTCCGTCAGGATCCGCCGGGCCGCCGCCTCGTCGACGCCGAGCAGCCGCCCGAGGGCCTGCTCCGTCACCTGAAGCACCACAAGGCCCGTGACGGGCGCCGCCACCCGGCGCGGGGTAAGCGGCCCGACGGTGAGCACCGCCCGAGCGCCCTGCCTCCTCAGGCCCATGAGCGCCTCGGTCGTCGCCTCTCCGGCAGGCCAGAGCACGATGAGGTCGCTCAGACGCTGCGCGCTGTCCGGCCGGATGATCACCCGATCCCCCTCGAGGCGCCCGCCGTCCGTTCTGCCATCGGGCAGCGCATCGACGCCCGGGATAAAGAGCAGGGTGTCGAGCCGTCCGGACGCCGTCAGCCTGAAGGCTTTCGGAAAGTTGACGCGCGTGGGGTAGAGCGTGCGGAACTCGGAGCCCAGAGCCGGCTGAAGCCCGAACTCACGCATGCGCGCCGCCACGTACGCTGAAGCCAGCACGTACGCCCTCGTTCCCGTGGCGCGGCCTGCAACCGCATTGTTGTTAAAGAAGCTCAGATGCCGCCGCACTTCCAGCCCCGACCATACCGGGCGAAGCGGCGTCGAACGAACCGGCTCTTCGTCGACTGCGACGGTGACACATCCGTACGCAGAAAGAACCGCGACGAATGCTCCGAGCGCAAGCAAGAAACGCTGGGCCCGGCGCCCGGCGCAAGAAGCAGGGCAACGGGGAGGTTGCGGGGACGATTTGTCGGAAGGCATATCTCGAAAATAGCTTTTTCTCCGCAGACGTTCCCTATCGCGGCGGCATCAGAAACAAGGCATCCCTCTTTTTCCGTCTATAGTCATTCATTCTCCGCGTTTTTTCAGGGTTGCGCCGCGTGATGCGCTTGCGAAAGCCGTCGCATTTTTGTACGATCCGTGTCCACGGCGGCCCTGCCATGCATGAACGCTTTCCCACCCATGCGATGTTGGCAAGCATTTTAACCCGTACGATAGGCATCGGGCGGACGTACGCCCACCTTCGCTTCGTCAGTCTGGTCTGCTTTCTCACCGCGTTCGGCGTGTTGGCATACTCCTTTTCCGGGCCGGCGGAGGGTTACACGACGCCCCTCTCGCTCCTCTTTCTCTCGCTTTATCTCATGAGGAAAGGATGGCTTGCCCTCCGCTCGCATCACGCGGCGCGGCAACTCGGGATGGAGCGGCAGTTCCTCCGGTACGCGGAAGCTGCCCCGGACCTGCTCACGGCGCTTCTCCATCATGGGCGCATCCGCCAACGAAGCCTGCTCGCCTCCACGCTGGCCGCCCGTCTCACCCCGCCGACGCCCCCCCGGCAGACGCCCCCGCCCCTCTCGCCCCGGCAACGGTTGCTCCGACGCATGCCGCTGCCGCGTCCCGGCTTCGACGCGCTGCTCCTGTTCCTCAGCTTGCTCTTTTTCCTCGGGGGCGACCCTGCCGGTCCCTCCGGCAATGTCGCGGCGCTTGCGCTGCTCGTCGGCTTCACCGCTGTGATCACGCCGGCAGAGATGTACCGGCTCTGGCTCCTTCGCCGGCTGCGCCAAAACCTTCCCTCGCTCGCGGACGCCCTCAGCGCCTGGACCCGCAAGACCGCTTCGCGTCCCCTCGAACGCCCGAAACGCAAGCCGCGCTACCGACATATCCCCCTCTACCGGGCGCGCCCGCGACCCCGCCTGCTCGATCCCTCCCAACACCTGGCGGCATAAAAAAAGGGCAGCGTCGCAACCGACGCCGCCCTTTTCCGCCTTGAGCTCCGGGAAGCCTAATTATTCTCCAGTTCCTGGTGATACTTCTCCATCATCTCCGTCTTTGCGCCTACCTCTTGATTGAACTGCCGGAGTGCTTTCTCGATCATCCGGCGCTGTTCATCGAGAACGTTTTCGCGAATCGGACGATTGGCCCGATCTTCGAGCGGGTCCAGCACATGCGCCTGTAGCACGATCAGCAACTCTTTCTGCGTCGTGGAACGCTGCGTGCGACCGAAGATGTACCGAAGTCCGAAGAACCACCCCGGAAGATCCTTGAGGATCGGCACGCCCGACCTCGAGACCGACTCATCCGTAGAGTACAGGCCGCCGATGACGGTCTGTTCGCCGTCGAGAAGCAACACCTGCGTGTTTGCGGCATTCCGGTCGATGACCGGGCCGGCTGCCGAAGGCGTGCTGCCCGACTTCTCCACCTTCACGTTGAGGTGGATGAACTCGATCGTCGGAGCGCCGGCGGTATCGACCACGGCCTGCTCGATCAACGTCGGCGTCACGTCGACGATGATGCCGGTCGAGAAAAACTGCGTCACGGTATTGCCGGCAAAATCACGCACCTGGACCGGCACGTCGGTTCCGATCTGGATGCGTCCTTTCTCGCCGCTTTGCACGGTGACGTTCGGGCTGGCGATCGTTTCCCCGATGCCCTGCTGTTCCGCGAGCCGGAAAAACTGGTTCAGGTCCTTGAAATTGAGGCGTTCCGGGGCGATGACGACATCCTTGATGCCGCTGAAGAGCTCGTCTGTTTTCAGAAAGAAGTCCTTTTTCCCCTGTCCGTTCGTTCCTCCGGAGCTTCCACCCGACGAACCGGAGGATCCGCCCGATCCGCCGGATCCGCCCGCACCTCCCGTGGTATTGCCCAGGAAGACGCTCCAGTTGATGCCGATGTCCCTGGCGCGCGTGTGATCGAGTTCAAAGAGGATCGCATTAATCTGAATCTCTCGCGTCCCCAGCGTCGCCGGAAGCGATTCCCCCTGCACGGAGATCGAGGCTTCGGGGGATTCCCGCCCTGCCGCCTGATCGGCGTCGAGAATGACCGAGGGCGCCTCGGGCGCATTCTCCACGATGAAATACCGTTCCGTCTCCCGATACGTCAACCCGTTGTACTGAAGCACCAGCTCGAAGGCGTCGAAGAAGTGCACACCCGCGATCGAGATTCCGATCGGCTGGGTGCGGCTGTCCGGGTCGATGACCTGCTTGCCGGTGACGCGTTGAAAAATCGGGTTGAGGAAGTCGATGAATTTATCGAACGGCGTCGAGGGCAAGAAAGAGACGAGTTGATCCGGCGGAATATAGCTCCGGATCTGGCGCTCGGGCGGGCGGTCCTGTGCCTGTACCGGCGCAACCCACGTCAGAGCCGTCACCAGAGGCAACAGACCGAGCGTGATAAGGGCCGCATAGCGTTTCATGGCTTTCCGTTTCATATGCATTGCCTCCGCGTCACATCAGCGCGGGTGTGTTTAATGGTCCTGGAGGGGAGAGAGGTTGACGGGGCCGAGGGCCTGGCGGTAGCGTTCCCCGGTTTGCAGACTCATCTCGACCTCGTCGATGATGCCGCCTTTGTTCAGCCGGGCCACCACACGGTCCTCGGTGGGATCGACCGCGATAATCTGCCCGAGATAAACGCGGTCGCCCGCGTCTAACTGATAGTAGTCGCCTTTCCAGTGGAAAACGGCCTTCCCGCCCACGATCGAGACCAGGGTCGCTTCTTCGAGATCGACCAAGTTGTCCGTATTCGGCGGGATGCGCTCCATGATGATCGGGAAGAAGGGGTTCTTTGCCGGCTGCGCGTCCGGAAGCACCTCGGCCGGCACCGGTGGCAGGGCGCTCATGGGTTGCGCCTGAAGTTCACCGTTCTCGTAGAGACTCGTCACCATCGTTTCGGCGCTGAGGCCCTTGGCTCCGCCGAAGAAGGCATCCACTTTCATCGTGAAGGAGACCATCACCTGAAGGGCGTCTCGCTCGGTCTCACGATCTTTCGTCATGAGGTCGATGTGGTTCAGCCGAAGTTCACGCACCCGGTAGAAATTCCGGTTGTTCTCGAGTTGCCACACGACGCGGTACAGATCGTCGAAGTACCCGCGTCCCGAAACCTGATACGAATAGGTTCGGAAATCCGGGTTGCGTTTTTCCCCCTCGAACGTAATGTCGAAATTATTGAATCCTTCGCGGCTGAGGTGGTTGAGGTACGCCACCACTTCCTCGTCTTCGAGCTTCTTCGGGATCACCTTGTACCGGGCCCGCCAGCGACGCACGATCTGCTCGGCGCGTTCCTCTGTGGACGCCTCTTCGGCCAGAAGAGCAGCCACTTCGGCTTTCTTCAAGCGCGCCACCTTCTCGGCTTTGGCGAGACGGGCGATCTCTTCCGGCTGTTCAAAAAACGTCACGTATATCCCCGCTCCGGTGACGAGCAGCCAGCAGACGGCCAGCACGACGATGTTTTGAATGATGTTTGACATGGCGGCTTGAATCCTGGGGAAATTAAAGGGACGTGCTTGTTCGGGTGACGGGCGTCTCCGGAGTCTCCGATGGTTCGGTCTCCGATGGTTCGGTCTCCGGCGTTTGCGCCTCAGCCGTCGTTCGGGGGGCTTCCTCCGAGACCACCGCTCCGGAAACGGGCTCGAGGGTGTCTTCAACGCTGACGTGCTCCCGGAGATACCGGGCCGCTTCGGGCAATTCGCGCGTGATGGGGAAGATCATCCGGAACGAGAACACGGGCCACTCCCGGATCTCGGAGAAGGACAGGCTTCGGATCGAGGCGTCCAGCCGATCGGCGAGGCTCACGACGTAATCCCGGGAGGTAGCGTTGCCCTCCAGTTCGAGGTTCGGCCCTTCCATGCGCCAACTCTCGACCCAGATGCCTCCGGCAATGGCGGCCGTCTCGCGCGCGGTCTTTTCGAGCGCTCGGCTCCATTGATCGCTGCCGACGAGCAGCGAGTCGAGCACGTCGAGCGCGCGCACGTAGCCGGCCGTGGCGGCTTCCATGCTGTCGATGCGCGCCTGAAGCCTCTTGGCGTCCGCTTCCACCCCGGCCATATTCTGGAGATGCAGTCGCTGGCGCGCAAGCGTTTCGTGATGCCGGAGCGTGAAATACCGGTATACGAAGAAGAGCACGGTGCAGAACAGGATCACCAGAAGCGCCACGGAATGCCATGAGACCGGCATCGTGAACTGTCTGCGAAGCATCTTCTCCGGGATCAGGTTGACGTCGGGGAAGACGCTGTCATAAAGGTCGTCCTGGACCAGGCGGAGACCGGCGGCGACGGCCAGCACCTTGGTCCGTTCCAGGGAGGCTTCCTCCCCCTCCGAAAACGGCAGATACGTGCGGAGCGACTCGACGTATGCGTCCGGGAAGAACAGCGTAAAACTCTCGAGCAGCGTCTCCTCACGCTCCTCTCCCAGGAGATAAACCTGTTGCACCTCGCCCGTACCATATTCGTCCTGAAGCAACAGCACACGGCTGCAGATCGTCTCCGGCGCATCGTACGTCGTGATCGACCGGAGACTTTCGAAGTGCTGAAGCGTGTCCTCTTCGAGGAACATCACGAGGGTGTCTTCCACGCCCGCCCGAACCACCAGGGTCTTTCGAGGCTCCGGATCGAGCGGATCGAAGGCGACTTCGGCCCCCTCCTCCATCTCCGCATTCATCCGCAGGAGATTCGCAGCCCGGGCCAGACCGAGATACGCGGATATTTCGTTGTCCAGCAGGCGAATCTGCGGCATTCGGCTCTTCTTGGAACGCAGAACCTTGACCGTCTCGACCACCGGGTCGGCATCCTTCCCGATAATGGCGAGATACCGGGGAAGATCGCCTTCGCCCGGCGTCATGGGCAGAAATGCGACGCGCTCCGGGTCCACTTCCTCGCCCGTCTGTTCCGCAAGCCTTTCGACGAGCGTCCCTTTGTCGAGCGGTTTCGCGTTCCGTTTCGCTTTCGCTTCCTCCCGCTTTTTCCGCTTCTCCTTCTTCTTTTTGGACTCCCCGTCCTTCGCTTCCTCCTTCCTGAGGACCGGCGTGCGCACCTCCGTGGTCTTTACGTCTATGCTTCCGTTGCAGAAAGCGACCCGGGGGTCGGCGTAGCCGGCATCTTCACACTCTGCGATGATGTCTCGGAGTTCGAGCTCAAAGGTTTTGACTTCGAGCGCCCCCCCGGCGTCGCCCACTTCGCCGGACGCGGCCGGGTCGAGGCTGTCGAACTCGGACATCAGGAACAGATCCGCACCCGTATCGCCGGCGTCGCCAAACTGGATGGTGAAGTCGCCGCCGCTCTCATCGTTCTCCATGCCGGACGGCTCGCTCATGTCCGCCGCCATAGCCGGCATGGCGTTCCGATGCCGCCGGAACGTGCGAAGGATCACGGGCCCTTCCGGGCCGTCATGAAGCAGCACCGCGTCGATGGTGCGACCGGTGACCATGACCCCGAGAACGTATGGTTTGCTTCCGTACTTTTTCATAATGCGTTTTGATCTTGCGTCCGTGTCCAGGCCTTGCGTTCGGCTATCCCATGAGCTGCTTCATCCGACGCTTGTTGTTGGCATAGTTCATGGCGATCTCCGGCGTGATGCTTCCCTGACGCATGAGCCTGAAAAGATCCTGTTCCAGGGTAATCTGCCCCTGATTCCACCCTTCCCACATCATTTGATAGATCTCGTTGGTGTTCTCATTCTTGATGGCCGCCCGCGTCGAGGGCGTCATCCAGAGCACCTCTTTGGCCAGCACCCGCCCGCCGCCGACGCGGGGGCATAGTTTCTGGGAGATCACACAGCGCAGGACGTCGGCCAGCCGGTTACGTATGCGCGTCTGCTCCTCGGGCGGGTATTCCCCGATGATGCGGTCGATGCTTTCGACGGCGGAGGAGGTGTGGAGCGTGGAGAAAACTTTGTGCCCCGAATCCGTGATTTCGAGCGCGGAGGAGATCGTCTCGGGATCGCGCATCTCGCCGATGACCACGATGTCGGGGTCCTGGCGAAGCGCCTGCACGATGCCGTCCTTGAACGAGGGCACGTCGCTGCCGACCTCCCGATGGCGCACGATGCACATCTTGGAGACATGCATGAATTCGATGGGCTTTCCGATGATGACGATGTGCCCGGGAATGTCTTTGTTGTTGGCGTCGACGATGGCGTCGAGCGTGGTGCTTTTACCCGACCCGGTGACCCCGGTGACGAGTGTGAGCCCGTCCCGCACATGGCGAAACATGAGGCCGCGCTCGATGAGCGGGTGAAACGTGAGCGAGCGGAGCGGGCGCAGTTCTTCGCTGATGGCGCGCATGTTCAGCGCCAGGTGTTCCATATCGAAATAAATGGTGGCGCGAAAACGACGCGTCCGGCCTTCTCTGCCTTCGATGGAAAGCTGGAACGAGAAGTCGATGGCGCCCTCTTCGAAGAGGATAGTGCGCTGCCGGTCCGTGAGCACGCTGAGCAGCAGCACGTTCGTCTCATCGACGTGATAGCGTCCCATCGTCTCGTCGGGGCGCTTGTCTCCGTCGATGCGGAACCAGACGTAGCCGTTGCATGCCAGCCCTCCGGCGTCGATGTCGCTCGCGCCCGTCTCGAGCATGCGACGCACGAAATGTTCGACGTGCTGACGGAGCGTGGTGCGTTCCCTGTCCGGAAGCACCTTCACTTGCTCGGCGAGAAAGGAAATCCGCGCTTCCCCATAGAGTGAATACGGAATGGAATCGGCCACCGTGCGGCAAATGTCAGGCAGCGGAGCCGTCACGGGCGCCGTCATGCGCGCCGTCCCGTCTCGCTCCACGCCCCTTTGCCGGCGGTTCATCAACTCCTTGATCCGTGCATCCATGAAGGGGTCCTCGGGCTTTACTTCCTCTTCGAAAAAAAATCCGTTGCGGGGGGATCGCAGGTCTAATTTCTATTCACCGTATCGGCTACGGGTGGGGGCGCTTAAGCCGCGCTCCTCATAATTGCCGACCCCTAACCATCTTTCCCCACCGGCTCTTCTTCGAGGGTGATCGCGCTTGCTCAGCGACCCCGGAACGGCTTCGCCGCCACTGCCCGACCCTGTCTTCCATGAGCCTGCGACGAGCCCTCTGCGCCCGTCAAAAAAAGGGGAAGCCCGCGCGACGAGCTTCCCCTTCTCTCCGTACATCAACCTGACGTCTCAACCTTCAGAGGCCGTCACGCGCATCATTTCTTCAATCGACGTGACGCCCATCTTCACCAGTTCGCGGGCGGAATCCTGAAGCGTCAGCATGCCGTCCTCGATGGCTTGATCCCGCAACTGCTCCTCGTCGATCTTATCTCCGGCCTCGACGATCATATGCCGGATCTCGCGGGTGAAATAAAGGGTCTCGCAAATGGCCCGTCGCCCTTTATAGCCGCTTCCCTTGCAAACCGGACAGGTTGGGTCCCCTCCCGAGGCGTAAAAGACCGTTTGCTCGACTTCCCTGTCTTCAAAACCAAGCTGGCGCAACATCACCCGGTCCGGGTCTTCATCGACTCGTTTGCATTCCGGACACAGGTTCCGGATGAGCCGCTGGGCCACGACGAGGTTGATGGCGTAGGCGATCAGAAACGGCTCCACGCCCATCTTGTAGAGCCGGCTCACCGCGCTCGGGGCGTCGTTCGTGTGGAGCGTCGAGAAGGTGA
>JALSSK010000194.1 GCA_026984335.1 Rhodothermales bacterium | reverse complement strand
CGGCCACCTCCCCGGCGCAAAGGTGACCGAGAAGATCGCCGCCGTGCGCGGGCTCCGGCCCGGCGAGCCCGCCATCAGCCCCGCCACGTTCCCCGACCTCCTCACGCCGGACGACTTCCGCGCCGTCGCCGAGGAGGTGCGCGCCGTCACCGGCGGCATCCCCATCGGCTTCAAGCTCTCGGCCCAGCACATCGAGGCCGACCTCGACTTCGCCCTCGCCGTCGGCGTCGATTACGTCATCCTCGACGGGCGGGGCGGGGCCACCGGGGCCGCGCCGGAGATCTTCAAGAACAACATCTCCGTCCCGACCATCGCCGCGCTCGCCCGCGCCCGCCGCCACCTCGACGCCCGCGACCGCCGCGACGTGACGCTCATCGTCACCGGCGGGCTGCGCACCGAGTCCGACTTCGTGAAGGCGCTCGCGCTCGGCGCCGACGGCATCGCCGTGGCCAACGCGGCCATCCAGGCCGCCGGATGCCTCGCCATGCGCGCCTGTCATACGAACAACTGCCCCGTCGGCATCGCCACCCAGCGCGAGGACCTCCGCGCCCGTCTCGAGATCCACAAGTCCGCCCTACGCCTGAAAAACTACCTCACGGCGACGGTCGAACTGATGAAGGTGCTCGCCCGCGCGTGCGGCCATCACCACCTCCGCAATTTCTCCCCGGACGACCTCACGACGTGGAAACGCGACATGGCGTATCTTTCGGGCGTCCGGTATGCCGGCGTCGTCCCCCTGTAGACCGTCCCGTGCTCGCCCGCGGGGTTGGGAAATCCGGTTTCCGGCCGATAACGTTGGGGCGTTTGAACGTCAGGAGGTGTGAACGATTAAAACGTTTGAACGCGCCAACGTGTTCACACATCGAAACGACACGATCCGATGGAGTCCATCTCCGTGCCCGAGTGGAAGCGGGCCGTCATCAAGGTGGGGAGCGCGCTCATTGCGCCGGAGGGGCGGGGGTGCAGCACGAAGCACCTGCTGCCCATCGCCCGGTTCATCATCGAGAGCCGCAACCGGGGACGCGAGGTGATCCTCGTCTCTTCGGGGGCGGTGGCCGCCGGGCGTTCGCTGAAGCCCGGGCGGGGCGGCGCCCCCCGTTCGATCCCGGAGAAGCAGGCCCTCGCCGCCCTCGGGCAACCCCTGCTCATGGCCTATTGGAGCCGCTTCTTCGACTTCCCGTGCGCCCAGCTCCTGCTCACGTACGACGACCTGCTCAACCGCCACCGCTTCGTCAACGCCCGGAACACGCTTCACGAACTGCTCCGGCTCGGCTCGATGCCCGTCGTCAACGAGAACGACACGGTGGCCGTCGAAGAGCTGAAGGTGGGGGATAACGACAACCTCGCCGCGCACGTGGCCGTGCTCGCCGGGGCCGACCTGCTCGTCATCTGCAGCGACGTCGACGGCCTCTTCGACGCCGACCCGCGCGCGAATCCGGACGCCCGCCACATCCCCGTCGTGGAAACCATCGACGCCGATATTTACGCGCTCGCCGGAGGCAAAGGCGGGCCGCTCGCCACGGGCGGCATGCGCACGAAGCTCGAAGCCGCCGACAAGGCCACCGCGCGCGGCATCGACACGATCCTCATCAACGGAACGAAGGGCGAAAACTTCGAACACCTGCTCAAGGGCGTCCTCCACGGCACCATCTTCCACCGCCGCGATACGCCCCTGACGGCCAAAAAACACTGGATGCTTCACACGCTCCCGAGCACGGGCCGCATCGTGGTGGACGAGGGCGCGGCCCGGGCGCTCCGTTCGGAAGGCGCTTCGCTCCTGCCCTCCGGCATCGTAGACGTCGAGGGGCGCTTCGCCGCCGGAGACGCCGTGGAGATCGTGCGACGGCGGGCGGCCGAGGCGCATCCCATCGCCAAGGGCATCACGCAGTACGGCGATCAGGAGCTGCTCCGCATCCGGGGACGCCACAGCCGCGACATCGAAGAGGCCCTCGGCTACGTCTATACCGACGTGGTCATCCACCGCGACGACCTCGTGCTCATCGAGACGCCGTGAGCGCCCGCGCGGAACGACGGCGCACCTCCGGGGTGCAACTCCTTTCCCGCCACCCGAATGCTCGTAACATCGAAGCAAGGACATGATCGAACAGAAGCTCACGACCGAACTCGAAGACCGCGTGCGGGCCTGCCGGGCGGCGGCGCGGCAGGTGGCCAACCTCGGCACGGAGGCCAAGAACCGCGCCCTCCACGCCATGGCGGACGAACTCCTCGCCTCCGAAGCGGAGATCCTCGCCGCCAACGCCGTCGACGTGGACGCCGCAAAGGCAAACGGTCTTTCGGCGGCGATGGTGGACCGGCTCACGCTCACGCCGGAGCGCCTCGCCGGCATGGCCGACGCCCTCCGCGAGGTGGCCTCGTTCGACGATCCCGTGGGCGAGATCACCAAGACGTGGCGGCGTCCGAACGGCCTCGAGGTGGGCTACATGCGCATCCCGCTCGGCGTCATCGCCATGATCTATGAGGCGCGCCCGAACGTCACGTCGGACGCCGCCGGGCTGTGCCTGAAGGCGGGCAACACGGTGGTGCTCCGGGGCGGCTCCGAAGCGTTCCACTCGAACCAGGCCGTCGCCGAGGCGCTCCATCGGGGCCTCGAACGCGAGGGCCTCCCACCGGCGGCCGTCACGCTGCTGCCCACCACCGACCGCGCCGCCATCGCCGAACTGCTCACGATGAACGCGCTCATCGACCTCGTCATCCCGCGCGGCGGCGAAGGGCTCATCCGCTACGTGGACGAGCACAGCCGCATCCCCGTCATCAAGCATTACAAAGGCGTGTGCCACCTGTACGTGGACGAGGACGCCGACCTCGACGCGGCGCTCCGGCTGCTCATCGACGGGAAGACGTCGCGGCCCGGCGTGTGCAATGCGCTCGAAACGCTGCTCGTGCACGAGGCCGTCGCCGGGGCGTTTTTGCCGATGGCCGCCGAAGCGCTCCGGGCGCGGGGCGTCGAGCTCCGGGGCTGCCCGAAGACGCGGGCGCTCGTGCCCGACGCCGCCGAGGCGACCGAAGACGACTACTTCGCCGAATACCTCGCGCTCATCCTCGCCGCCCGCGTCGTGCCCGACTTCGACGCCGCGCTCGACCACATCGCCCGCTACGGCTCGAACCACACCGAGGTCATCGCCACGAACCACCTCGGGCGCGCCCGCCGCTTCCGGCGCGAGGTCGACGCCTCCGTCGTGCTCGTGAACGCCTCCTCCCGCTTCTCCGACGGCGGACAACTCGGTCTCGGCGCCGAGATCGGCATCTCGACGACGAAACTCCACGCCTACGGCCCGATGGGCCTCGAAGCGCTCACCACGCGCAAGTTCGTCGTGATGGGCGAAGGGCAGACGCGCCACCCGGTCGAATGAGCGACGACGCAAAAAAAAAAACCGCCCCCGGGCGCGG
>JALSSK010000193.1 GCA_026984335.1 Rhodothermales bacterium | reverse complement strand
AGCCTGAAACGCTCGCTCAGGCTTCCCCGCTGGGCCCGCCGAAGTGGATCTGCGGGATGGGCGCGCTGAATTCGCGGATCTCGCCGTGCGAACGCTCGTACCGCTCGATGTTCTCGGCAAGCGCGTGGAGGAGCCGCTTCGCGTGATGCGGCGTGACGATGATCCGGCTCTTCACCCGCGCCTTCGGCACCCCCGGCATGATCCGGATGAAGTCGAGGATGAACTCCTCCGACGAATGCGCGATCATCACCAGGTTGGCATAGACGCCCTCGGCCACCTCCTCGCTCAGCTCGATGTTGAGGGATTGTGCGGGGTTCGGAGTCTCCTTCTTTTCATCCATAGTCGTTCTCTCTTGATTGACGGGGCGGGCGACGCTTCACGCGCCCGGTCCGTTGCCGTTCCTCCCGGAGGCGAGGACGCTGATAAGATCGCTTTTGGTCAGGATTTCGTACGGCTCACGCGCCCCGGGATGGACGAGCACCGCGCCCGCGCCTTCTTCGAGGTACGACGTGAGCAAGGTCAGCGGCGCCGAGGGCGAGACGATCGGGAACGGGGCGTCCATGATCGAGCGGACCGGCTCCTCGCGCGCCGCCGGATCCTCGATGAGCCGATGGAGAATGCCCGACTCCGTGACGCTCCCCAGCACCTCGTCGCCCTCCATGACCGGGAGCTGTGAGATGCCGTGTTCATTCATGCGCCGGATCGTCACGGCGAGCGTGTCCTCCGGCGAGACCGAGATCATCGAAGCCGCCTTCCGGCGCGTGCCCAGGATTTCCTGCGCGGTGAAGTCCGGCGTCGATTCGAGAAACCCGTGGTTGCGCATCCACGTGTCGTTGTACGTCTTCGACAGATACCGAAAGCCGGAATCCGGAAGCACGACGACCACGACGTCCTCCGGCGTCAGTTCGTCCCGGTGATCGTGGAGCCACTGGAGCATCCCTGCCACGGCCATCCCGCACGACTGTCCAACGAAAAGCCCTTCCTCTCGCGCGAGCCGCCGCGTCATCTGCATCGACTCTTTGTCGGAGACGCGCACGTAGTCGTCGATGAGCTCGAAATCCATGTTCCCGGCGAGAATATCCTCGCCGACGCCCTCCGTCAGATACGGGTAGATCTCCTTTTCGTCGAAGACGCGCTCGTGGAAATATTTATAATACACGGAGCCGAAGGGATCGACGCCGACGACCCGGACGTCGGGTTTGCGCTCCTTGAGGTATCGGGCCGTTCCGGAGATCGTGCCGCCGGTGCCCGCGCCTGAGAAGTAGTGCGTAATCCGACCTTCGGTCTGCTCCCACAATTCGGGCCCGGTGGTTCGGTAATGGGCTTCGGCGTTGGCGGGGTTGTCGTACTGGTTGAGGTAGACGGCGTTCGGGATCTCCTCGGCCAGCCGCCGGGCCACGGAATAGTATGAGCGCGGATCTTCGGGCGCGACGTTCGTCGGACACACGATGACTTCCGCGCCGAAGGCCCTGAGCACGTCCACCTTTTCCTGACTCTGCTTGTCCGTGGTGGTAAAGATGCACTTATACCCCCTGGCGATGGCCGCGAGCGCCAGACCCGCGCCGGTATTGCCGCTCGTCCCTTCGATGATCGTGCCGCCCGGCTTCAGTCGTCCTTCCCGTTCGGCGGCCTCGATCATGCTCCGCCCGATGCGATCCTTCACCGAACCGCCGGGGTTGAAAAACTCGACCTTCGCCAGCACCGTGCACGGCAGATCCGCCGCCAACCGGTTGATTTTCACCAACGGCGTGTTCCCGACCGTTCCGAGGATGTTCTCGTGCCACATGACCGTCTCTTGTTTTTTTCTATATTACCGCCCGAATTTCGCCCGCGGGTTCGAGAGGAAGAAACGAAAGAAAAGGTTCGCGTGCGCGGCGTTACCCGATCTTTCGGAAGCGTGAACCTAACGCCTGCTCTCGTCATTTGATCAGCACACGCCCGTTTTTCATCCCGGCTCCACGATGGACCGGCGTTGCCGTCCCGGATGCCTCCGCCGACGGAACCCTGATGCCTCCAGCCCAGCCCCGACGATCCATGCCAGACCCGCTCGAATCATTGACGCCGGTAGAGTCCGAGGTGTTCGTCGCCACCTTCTCGTCCGAAGGCATGGTCCATTTCCGGAACGAGGCGTGGATATCGGTCTTCGGCGAAACGGCGCATCCCTGGGCGCGCTGCAGCGCCGATGACCAGACCCTGGCCATCGATTCCGTCCGCGAGGCCGGTCGCGGCTCGCTCGTGACGCGCCGGCTTTTCATGGTCCATCTCCCGGACCGAGACGAGCCCTTGCCGGTGCTGCTCCACTTCCTGCCGGTCCATCTCGCAGCCTCCGGGCAGAGGCCGGAGATGCGCGCCGTCACGGTGGTGGGCGAAGCGCTGGCCGAGCCGAGCACGTGGACCGCGAGCCAGACACAGCGCCATCGGATGGAGACGCTCGGCAGGATGACCATGGGGATCGCGCACGATTTCAACAATCTGCTCAGCAGCGTCCTGGGCCACATCGAACTGCTCAAGTCGGCGCCCCCCGGCGAGGTTCCTCCGGCCCTGCTGACCGAACACCTGAACCCCATCGAGCAGGCTGCCCTCGACGGCGCCGCGCTCGTGGGAAAGATCCAGCAGTACATCCGTCAGGAGAAAGAGACCGTCTTCGAGCCGCTCGACCTTCCGACGCTGATCCGGGACGCGACGGTCCTCACGAAGCCGTACTGGTACAACGATCCCCGGCGGCGCGGCATCGCCATCGACCTCGCACTCGACCTCGCGCCCGTGCCGCCGATCATGGGCGCGGCCGCCGAGCTCCGGGACGTGCTCGTGAACCTCATCCTCAACGCGGTGCACGCCATGCCGCGCGGCGGGAGCATCCGCTTCGAGACCCGCGACGAGGGCGTGCGCGGCGTCGTGCTCCGCATCACCGACACCGGCACCGGGATGACGGAGAACGTCCGTGCCCGCATTTTCGAACCGCTCTTCACGACGAAGGGGAAACGGGGCACCGGTATGGGGCTGGCCGTCTCCTACGGCATCATTCAGGAGCACGACGCAAGCATCGAGGTCGCTTCCGAGCCCGGCGTCGGCTCCACGTTCACGCTGACGTTCCCGCCCGCCGAGACGGCCGAGGCGGCGCCCGCACCCGAAGCCGAGACGCCGCCGGCACGCCGCGCCCGCATCCTCATAGTGGACGACGAGCGAGGCGTGCGCACCGTTCTGTGCAAGATGCTGGCCCTCCGGGGACACACCGCCGTCGAAGCCGCTTCCGGCGCCGAGGCCCTCGCCCTCGTCGAGCGCGAGACGTTCGACCTCGTCTTCACCGACCAGGGCATGCCCGAGATGAGCGGGCGGCAACTGGCGGGCGCCCTCCGCCGACGCTTCCCCGAACTGCCCATCGTGCTCATCACCGGAGACACCGAAGCCGGCGCTCCGGACGATCACGTGAACCTCGTCCTCGGCAAACCCTTCAAGCTCCAACACCTCGACTTCGCCGTCCGCCAACTGCTCGGCTGAACCGGCTCCGAAGGCGACGCCCGGGCGAGGGATTCGACAAGCGACAGAAGCAACGGCCGCCCCCGGGAAAAAATGCGGAAGCCGACACATTGTCAGGCCCTACCCTTTGGCCTGGTTTTTGAGAAAATGGTGAACTAAAATGAATGGGATGCGGCAGGGTCCCCGCCCCCACCGGCCGCGTCCCCCCAGGTTTTTCAGAGTGATCTGAGCCATAGCGTAAAGTGAATAGCATTATGAGAGAAAACACCTTTTGGTTGATAGATAACGATCCGGAGCAGAGCATTCCGCTCCCGACGGCAGATGAAGAGAAGGAGATGAGCACGTCCGAGGTGCCGGAGACCCTGCCGATTCTTGCCCTCCGCAATACCGTCCTCTTTCCGGGCGTCGTCCTGCCGATCACCATCGGACGGGATACCTCGCTCAAGCTCGTCAAGGACGCCTTCAGCGGCGACCGCCTGATCGGGGTCGTGGCGCAGTTGAGCAGCGACCAGGAAAACCCCGGCCCCGAAGATCTGTATTCGGTCGGGACCGTGGCCACCATCCTCAAACTCATCAAGATGCCCGACGGCTCCAAGTCCATTGTGATCCAGGGCAAACGGCGTTTCCACGTGGACGAGTACGTGCAAACCGAGCCGTACTTCAAGGCGCGCGTGACGCCGATCAAAGAAGAGGTAGACGCCGACCGGATCGAGCTCAAGGCGCGCATCCGGTCGATCAAGGAACTGGCCATTCAGATCGTCAACCTCTCGCCGAATCTGCCCAGCGAGGCGGCCTACGCGATCCAGAACATCGACTCCCCGACGTTTTTGATCCACTTCATCGCCTCGAACCTTCAGGTGGACGTGGATGAGAAACAGCAGTTGCTCGAGACGATCCCCATCCTGGAGCGCGCCGACCTCGTGATGGATCATCTGACCCGCGAGATCCAGGTGCTTCAGATCTCGGAGGAGATCCGGTCCCGCGTCAAGTCCGACGTGGATCAGCAGCAACGAGAGTATCTGCTTCGCCAGCAGTTGAAGGCGATCCAGGAAGAGCTGGGCGAGAGCGACGGCATGTCCTCGGAAGTGGCCGAATTGCGGAAGCGCGCCGAGGAAAAGAACCTCCCCGATTACGTGCGGGAGGTGCTCAACAAAGAGCTCGACAAGCTGGCGCGTTCGAACCCCGCCTCGCCGGACTACGCCGTCACCCGCAATTACGTGGACTGGATCCTCGACCTCCCCTGGCTCGAGTATTCCGAGGATCACCTCGACATCAAGCGGGCGCAGGAGATCCTCGACGAGGATCACTACGGGCTCGAGCAGGTGAAGAAGCGCATCCTCGAGTATCTGGCCGTGCTCAAGCTCAAGGGGGACATGAAGGCCCCGATCCTGTGCTTCTACGGACCGCCCGGCGTCGGGAAGACGAGCCTCGGCAAGAGCATCGCGCGGGCGCTCGGGCGCTCGTTCGTCCGCATGAGCCTCGGCGGCGTGCGCGACGAGGCCGAGATCCGGGGCCACCGACGGACGTACGTCGGCGCGCTGCCGGGACGCATCATCCAGGGCATCAAAAAGGCCGGGACAAGCAATCCCGTGATGATGCTCGACGAGATCGACAAGCTCGGGGCCGACTTCCGCGGAGATCCCTCGAGCGCGCTCCTCGAAGTGCTCGACCCTGAACAGAACTCCGCTTTCAACGACCACTACCTCGAGCTCGACTATGACCTGTCGAAGGTGCTCTTCATCGCCACGGCGAACTACATCGACATGATCCCGGCGCCCCTGCGCGACCGTATGGAGATCATCGAGATCACCGGCTATACCGAGGAGGAGAAGCTCGCCATTGCGAAGCAGTACCTGCTGCCGCGACAGATCGAGCGAAACGGCCTGAAGCCGGAGCAATTCCACCTTACCGACGGCGCCGTCCGGCTCATCATCTCGGGGTACACCCGAGAGTCGGGCGTGCGGCAACTCGAACGCACCATCGGAGCGGTGGCGCGCGGCGTAGCCAAGAAGATCGCCATGGGCGAGATCACCGAAGCGACCGTGGACAAACGCGACGTGAAGGAATACCTCGGACCGAGGAAATACTTCTCCGAGGTGGCCCAGCGCACGGAGGTGCCCGGTGTGGCGACCGGCCTGGCCTGGACGCCCGTCGGCGGCGACATCCTCTTCATCGAGGCCTCCGTCTCCCGTGGCTCCGGACGCATGACGCTCACCGGTCAACTCGGCGACGTGATGAAGGAGTCGGCGCAGACCGCGCTCTCGTACGTGAAAGCGCACGCCGACGACTTCGGCATCCCGTACGATGCCTTCCTCCACTGGGACGTCCACATCCACGTTCCCGCCGGCGCCGTCCCGAAAGACGGTCCCTCGGCCGGCGTGGCGATGCTCTCGGCCCTGGTGTCGATCTATACGCAGCGCCGCGTCAAGCACAACGTGGCCATGACCGGCGAGGTGACGCTTCGCGGCATGGTGCTTCCCGTAGGCGGGATCAAGGAGAAAGTGCTCGCCGCCAAACGCGCGGGCATCAAACGCGTGGTCCTTCCCGACAAGAACCGGAAAGACATCGCCGAGATCAAAAAATCGGCGCTCCGCGGCCTGCGTATCTCGTACGTGAAGCGGATGGAGGAGGTGCTCGAGATCGTGCTCGAGGACGAGCCCGTCACCGATCCGAAGGCGTTCTTCGAGGCGCCCGAGAAGGAGAAGGAAACCTCCGAGACCGGCGTCAACGGCGCCCCGATGCTCGACCAGCCGATGACGAATTGATGCGACACCGATCGCTCAAGAAAAAGGGACCGGCGCATGGCGCGCGCGGTCCCTTTTTTTTTATGCCTGAAAAGATGGCCATACGATCATGCATCGTCTCCCGAAGGCGGAGCGATGCGACGCGGCTCCTCGAATTCCTCCAGAATCTTCGCGTCTTCGATGTTCGGGTCGAGGCCCTCCCGGAAGGCGTTCTCGGCTTCCACGACGAGGTCCACGGTGCGTTCGAGGACGAACTCGATGGACTGACCGAGCAAACGCGCCATCGCCCCGCCGAGGAAAACCGCTTTGCCGAGAGGATTGAGGCGTTCGAATTCGACGATGCGTTTTTCGGAGTCGGGCATCGAGTCGTCCGGGTCAGGAGGCGTCGTCATGCGAAGGGGGGTTGGGAGCAGCCTTCTTCGTGGTTCGTTTGCGCGGGGCCTTCCGGGCGCTCGACGCAGGTTTCGGGGCTTCCGGTTCGACGGATTCGCCATCACCGCCCTGATTTTCACCGGCTGCGAAGAGGTCTTCGAGCACGCGTGCGAGCGTGCGCCCCGCCTCCTCCAACCCGCGCCCGAGGGTGGCCGCCGCCGCTTCGACGAGGAAGGCGGCGCGCTCCTCGATGCCGAGTTGCTCGAACGCCGCCCGGGCCTTCTCGTAGGAGGCTTCGCCTGTCTGCTCTTTTTCGCTCATGGGAATTCCGTCGGATCTGTGCGCGTGTGGACGCTTTGAATGAACTTCCTGGTGACGTAGAATGTAGACGAGCGCAGGATAGCCAGGTTTCACCCGAAGCCCCCGGCTTCCGCGCGCCTTCTCCTCGAACCGATCCCCCGCATCCGATCTTCGTGAACCGCTCCGCTCCCCATACGCGCCCCGCCGCATCGACCGGACCCGCACACCGCGAGGGCATCGTGATCCGGTCCACCGGAAGCTGGTATGACGTGCAAACGGAGGAAGGGGTGATCCCCTCGAAGATCCGGGGGAAGTTTCGCCTGCAAGCCTCCGAGACGACCAACCCCGTGGTGGTCGGGGACCGGGTGACGATCCGGATCAACGAGGATGGGACCGGGCTCATCACGGAGATCCACCCGCGCAAGAACGAGCTCAGCCGCCGGGCCGCCGGGCGGCGCGTGGGCAAGGTGCACGTCATCGCCGCCAACATCGACGCGGCATGGGTCATTCAGTCGATCCGCATGCCGAAGATCAACCCCGGCTTCATCGACCGTTTCCTTGTCGTTGCGGAGATGAACGAGATCCCGGCGGGCATCGTCTTCAACAAACTCGATCTGATGCGGGAAGCCGACCGGGACGCGGTGTTTTTCATGCGGGACCTTTACCGCTCGCTGGGCTATCCGGTCCTTCTCACGAGCGCGCTCACGGGCGAAGGCCTCGCGGAGTTCGCCGAAGCGCTCAAAGACAAGACGAGCGTCGTCATGGGACCTTCGGGCGCGGGAAAGTCCTCGCTCCTCAACGCCATCGAGCCGGGACTGAACCTCCGGATCGGAGCCGTGAGCGCGAAGCACCGAAAAGGACGCCACACGACCACCTTCGTCTCGCTCTATCCGCTCTCCATCGGCGGCTTCGTCGCCGACACGCCGGGGCTCCGGGAGTTCGGCATCACGAACCTCGACCCCTCGGACCTCGGGCACTACTTCGTCGAGTTCCGCCCGTATCTCACGCACTGCCGTTTCCCCAACTGCACCCACGACCACGAACCGGGATGCGCCGTGAAGGCAGCCGTGGAACGAGAGGAGATCACCATCGAGCGGTACGAAAGCTATCTCAACATTCTCCACTCGATTCGCCTCGGAGAAAAGGACGTCGGGCGATAGCCCCGGCGCTCCGGCAGGCGCACTTCACCGAGGTCCACCGGTCCCTCCCTGCCGGTCCGCTCATCGTTTCGCCCGCCTGTGGGGGGTTACGAGCGCTTTTTTCGCCGGCCTTTCCGGCTGCCCTTTGCGGCGGCCCGCGCTTCGAGCAGTTCGACGGCCTCCGAGATCGTCAGCGTATCCGGGTTGCCGTCTTTGGGAAGCGAAGCGTTGAGACGTTTGTGCTTCACGTACGGGCCGTATTTCCCCGCCCACACTTCGATCTCCTCGCCGGTCTCGGGGTGTTTGCCGAGCACGCGGAGCGGCTTCTTCTTTGCTTTTTTCTCTTCGAGCAACTCGAGCGCGCGCGGGAGGTCGACCGTGAGTACGTCGTCCTTCTCGGTGAGCGAGGCGAACGTCCGCTCGTGCTGCACGTACGGGCCGTACTTCCCGATATTGGCGAGGATGGGCTTGCCGGTCTCGGGATGGACGCCGAGGGTGCGGGGCAGCTTCAGAAGGTTTACGGCTGCTTCGAGCGTAACCTCTTCCGGGCGCATCCCTTTCGGGAGGGACATCCGTTTCGGCTTGCCCTCCTTCTCATCGTCGCCGAGTTGAATATAGTGTCCGTACGGACCTTCCTTGAGCAGGACCGGCAGCCCAAGCTCGGGATGGATGCCGAGCGCGTGGTTGCCCTTGTCGCCTGCCTTCCGGGTCAGTTCTTCCAGAATCTCTTCCGTCACATCGCCGGGCACGAGGTCTTCCGGCAACGAAGCCACGATGCGCTCGCCGTCGCGATGGACCTCTACGTACGGGCCGTATTTCCCGACGCGCACCACGTAGTCGCCCCACTTCGGGAAATGGATGGTTGAGACGGCGCGGGCGTCGACGACGTCGAGGGCTTTTTCGACGAGTGTCTCCAGCCCACCTTCGCCCGAATAGAACTCTCGGAGGTACCTCTTGGGCTCCGTCTTCCC
This sequence comes from Rhodothermales bacterium, assembly GCA_026984335.1. Classification (GTDB taxonomy): domain Bacteria; phylum Bacteroidota; class Rhodothermia; order Rhodothermales; family ISCAR-4553; genus JALSSK01. Next base: position 6,530 of record JALSSK010000193.1, on the reverse strand, counting down.
CGCCGCGATGTCATCGAGGATTTGCTCCATCTTCGCCGTGAAGCTGACGTCGACGAGCTTCTTGAACTGGGCTTCGAGGAGGTTGTTCGTGGCGAAGGCGGTAAACGTGGGGATGAGTTGATGCCCTTTTTTCCGGACGTACCCGCGCTCCATGATCGTGTCGATGATCGTGGCATAGGTGCTCGGTCGTCCGATGCCTTCTTTTTCGAGCGTCTTGATGAGCGTCGCTTCGGTATAGCGCGCCGGCGGCTTCGTCTCGCGCCCGAGCGGTTCCACCTTACGGCAGGTGGGCGCATCGCCTTCGCGGAGTTCCGGAAGCGGGTGCTCTCTGTCTTCGAGGGCCGCCTCCGGATCGTCCGTACCTTCCACGTAAGCACGGAAGAATCCGGGGAAAAGGATCGTTTTGCCCGAAGCGCGGAAGCGCGCAGTCTCCTCGCCCTCTCCGGCTTCGATGGTCGCCGTGACGAGACGGAGCCGGGCGTCGGCCATCTGGGTGGCCACGGTGCGCTTCCAGATCAGATCGTAGAGCGCGCCTTCCTGACCCTGGAGTCCGAGTTCTTCCCGCGTCTTCATTTCCTTGCCGGCCGGGCGGATCGCCTCATGGGCCTCCTGCGCGTTGCGCACCGTGCCGCTGAATTGCCGGGGCGAGGGGCTGAGGTACTCCTTCCCATACCGTTCGGTGACGGCGCGGCGGCCGGCTTCAACGGCCTCCTGCGACAGGTTCGTCGAGTCCGTACGCATATACGTGATGAAGCCCTGTTCGTAGAGCTTCTGGGCCACGCGCATCGTCTGCCGCGCCGAGAGTCCAAGCTTGCGGCTGGCCTCCTGCTGGAGCGTCGAGGTGATGAACGGCGCGTACGGCGAGCGCGAGACGTCGCGCGTGTCCACCTTCGTCACGCGCCAGGGCGCGCCGGGGAGACGCTCCGCCAGCGCCCGGGCTTCCTCTTCTTCGAGAAGGAGGACGTTCTTGCCCGAGACGAGGCCTTCCTTGAGCGTCCCCGTCTGGTCGTCGAAGTCGCGTCCGGTGGCGATGCGGAGGCCCCGAACGTGCGTCAGCTGCGCCTCGAAGGGCGCGCCGTCTCTGGCGAGATGGGCCTTGAGCGTCCAGTACGAACCCGGCACGAAGGCAATCCGCTCCTTTTCGCGGAGCACGAGCAGCCGGACGGCCACGCTCTGCACCCGCCCCGCCGACAGACGCGGCGCGATTTTTTTCCAGAGCAGGGGCGAGAGTTTATAGCCGAAGAGCCGGTCGAGCACCCGGCGCGTCTCCTGGGCCTCGATGAGATGCTCGTCCATGTCGCGCGTCTGCTCCAACGCTCCCAGAATGGCTTCGCGGGTGATCTCGTGAAACACCATGCGGCGCACCGGAATGCGGGGTTTGAGCACCTGAAGCAAATGCCATCCGATGGATTCGCCTTCCCGGTCCTCGTCCGTCGCGATGAATAGTTCGTCGGCCTCCTTGAGCGCCGCTTTCAGCTTCTGCACCACCTTTTTCTTGCTCGCCGGGACGACGTAGACCGGCTCGAAGTCATGCTCGACGTCCACGCCCAGCCGGGCCCAGGGCTTCTTCTTGATGCGTTCCGGCACTTCCGCCGCCGAGGCGGGCAGGTCGCGGACGTGCCCCATGCTCGCCTCCACCTGATACCCCCGTTGGGGCAGAAAACGGGAAATGGTCTTTGCTTTGGTCGGAGATTCAACGACGACTAATCGCTTCATACGTGTCAACAGATTGGTGACCGCTCGATTTCGGCGGTTTGGAAAAGAAAGAAGGCTCCGTGAGCAGGGGTTCTCGCGCTCGCCTCGGCGATCTGCGGCGCTATCGATGCGCCCCGGAAAAGCTATTCACGGGCGGTGACGAGGGCCGGTCCGCCCCCCGCCGCCCGAAGCATGGATCGGGCGCAATCTCACGCTCTTACCGGGAGAACGTTCCGAATGCATGGCCGGCATCGATCCCTGCTCCCCTCCTTCCCCTCTCCCTTTTCCCGGCTTCTCTGTAATTCTTTTGGCCTTTCTCCGACGAATCCATCCCACCCGATTTCGCCCGCCGGAGCCCTCCGCGATACGGGCTCCGTCGTCCTTCGCTCCCCGCATCCGCGCCCCGGTACGGCCGCCTCTGCCGGCGTTGCGCGCGAACGCGGGAGCGGGCGTTGCACAAAAAGCGCTTCCAGCCTCCCGGTCGTCCGGGGCGACGCGCTTTTTTGATGATAGCATCACATTATATAAGGAGAGCAACCATTATCTTGCGCTCGATTTCGCTCATCGCGAAACGGCTTTCCCGATTCACCAAAAGACCTGGCCACGCACATGGAGTCTGCAGAGAAAGAGGCGATGGTAGAAACCACCGTGAAATACACGTACGTCTTCGGCAACGGCATTGCCGAGGGGAACAAGGAGATGAAGGCGCTGCTCGGCGGCAAGGGGGCCAACCTGGCCGAGATGAGTTCGATCGGCCTGCCGGTGCCCCCGGGCTTTACGATCAGCACGGAAGCCTGCAAAGTGTACAACGAACTCGGGCGCGCGTGGCCGGAAGGGCTGGACGAGCAGGTGGAGGCCGGCATCCGGCACGTCGAGCAGGCGATGGGCGCGGGCTTCGGCGACGCGGAGAACCCGCTGCTCGTCTCCGTGCGCAGCGGCGCGGCCATCTCCATGCCCGGCATGATGGACACGGTGCTCAACCTCGGCCTCAACGACGCCGTCGTCGAAGGGCTGGCGAAAAAGACGGGCAACGTGCGGTTCGCCTTCGACGCCTACCGCCGCTTCATCGACATGTTCGGCGACGTGGTGAGCGGCGTGCCGCACCATCACTTCGAAAAAGCCCTCGCCGCGCTCAAGGAGGAAGTCGGCGCGGCCACCGACGTGGACCTCTCCGCCCACGACCTCAAGGTGCTCGTGGACCGCTACAAGGCCATCTACCGGCAACACACGGGCTACATGTTCCCCGAGGACCCGCGCGAACAACTCACCTTCGCCATCAACGCCGTCTTCGACTCGTGGAACAGCGACCGCGCCATCAAATACCGTCAGATCAACAAGATCACGGGGCTCCTCGGGACGGCGGTCAACGTGCAGGCGATGGTCTTCGGCAACATGGGGCCGGACAGCGGCACCGGCGTCTGCTTCACGCGCAACCCCTCCACGGGCGAGCATAAGCTCTACGGGGAGTTCCTCGTCAACGCGCAGGGCGAAGACGTGGTGGCCGGCATCCGGACGCCCGAACCGATCGAGCAGATGGAAGAGGAGTTCCCCGAGGCGTTTCACGAGCTCGTCGAGACGACGCATCTGCTGGAGAAGCATTACAAGAACATGCAGGACATCGAGTTCACCGTGCAGACCGGCAAGCTCTTCCTGCTTCAGACCCGCAACGGCAAGCGCACCGGCACGGCGGCCGTCAAGATCGCCGTGGACATGGTGCACGAGGGCCTCGTGGACAAGCGCACGGCGGTGCGCGACCTCGTCGAGCCGCGCCATCTCGACCAGCTCCTCCACCCCCGCTTCGCCGACCCGGAGGCGTACCAGCGTTCCGTCATTGCGCGCGGGCTGCCCGCCTCCCCCGGCGCGGCGGTCGGGCGCGTGGTCTTCACCGCCGAGGACGCCGAGCGTGCAAAGAAACGCGCGGCCGAAGCCAAAACACACGAGGAAGCGCAGGAGCACCGCGTCATCCTCGTGCGCATCGAGACGAGCCCCGAGGACGTCGGGGGCATGGACGCGGCCGAAGGCATCCTCACCTCACGCGGCGGCATGACGAGCCACGCCGCCGTGGTGGCCCGAGGATGGGGCAAACCGTGCGTGGCCGGCTGCGGCGACATCGTGATCAACTACAAGACCAAAACCTTCACCAACGGCGAAGTCACCGTGCGTGAGGGCGACTGGCTCTCGATCAACGGCTCCACGGGCGAGGTCATCCTCGGCAAACAGGAGCTCGTCGAACCCGAGCTGAGCGGCTATTTCGCCGAATTCATGTCGTGGGTGGACGAGTTTCGCGTGATGAAGGTGCGCACGAACGCGGACACCCCGGCCGACGCCGCCCGGGCGCGCGCGTTCGGCGCGCAGGGCATCGGGCTCTGCCGCACCGAACACATGTTCTTCGAAGAGGGCCGCATCCGGCACGTGCGGGAGATGATCCTCTCCGACACGCGTGAAGAGCGCAAGCAGGCGCTCGAACGCCTCCTCCCCTACCAGAAAGAAGACTTCCTCGGCATCTTCCGCGCGATGGAGGGCCTGCCCGTCACCATCCGCCTCCTCGACCCGCCGCTCCACGAGTTCCTCCCGCACGACAAGCAGGGACAAATGGAAATGGCGGAATCCTTCGGCATCTCGCTCGCCGAAGTGAAGGCCAAGGTGGACGCGCTCAGCGAGTTCAACCCGATGCTCGGCCATCGCGGGTGCCGCCTCGGCATCACGTATCCGGAGATCACGGAGATGCAGACGCGGGCCATCCTCGAAGCGGCCATCGAGCTCAAAGAGGAAGGCCTCACGGTCCTGCCGGAGATCATGGTCCCGCTCATCGGGACGCTGGCCGAGTTCGCGCATCAACGCGCGGTCATCGAAGCCACGGCCAAGCTCGTCTTCACGGAAAAGGATGCCGAGATCGACTATCAGATCGGCACCATGATCGAGATCCCGCGCGCGGCGCTGACGGCGGACGAGATCGCCGCGGAGGCCGACTTCTTCTCCTTCGGCACGAACGACCTGACCCAGCTGACTTTCGGCTACAGCCGCGACGACGCAGGCAAGTTCCTCCCGTACTACATCGAGCACAAGATCCTGCCGGGCGATCCGTTCCAGTCACTCGACCGGCAGGGGGTGGGCCAGCTCGTCAGGCTCGGCGTCAAGCTCGGGCGCTCGACCCGTCCGCTCCTCAAGGTCGGGATCTGCGGCGAGCACGGCGGCGACCCGGCGTCGGTGCACTTCTGTTATGAAGTGGGCATGGATTACGTCTCCTGCTCGCCCTATCGGGTGCCCATCGCGCGTCTGGCCGCCGCGCAAGCCTACCTCGCGGCACAGGATGCGGAAGCGTAAGCCGCGTCCTTCCGACGACCACAAGCGATCCTTCGAGCGCCCCTCCCGCACCGGCCGGGAGGGGCGCTTTGCGTACGGCCGCTCGGCCGCCCTTCAGCCCGGACGGCGCCGCGTCCGGCGTCGCACCGGCTCCGGCGCTTCCTCCGACTCGAACGCATCGGCCCCTTCGAGAAGGTCCGGCGTGTGACCGGACAGACTCCGGGCATCCGTTTCGAGCGTCCCCGACAGCTCCTCGAGACGCTCCACGAGGGGTTTCGTCGCCTCCGACACCGCCCGCCGAATCATCGCTTCGAGCTCGCTCCGGGTCAGACTCGACTCCTCGCCCGATCGCGCCGAGAAGCGCTCCGAACGGTAATTCAGGCTCATCTTCACCACGGACATGATCGTCCCTGCGATGATCGAGATAATAATAATGGCGACGATTTCCTCAGGCATGACGGCACCGTTGATCCGATTGAAGAGGGTTCAGCCCGGACGCCTCCGCGTGCGCCGGACGGGCGGGGGGACCGGCGAGGCCTCCACTGTAGCCTCGGGCTCAGGGGGTTCGAGCAGCGGGGCCCGCTCCGCGGGGGGCAGTTCCGGACGACGTCCTTCGAGCGCTTCGAGGCGAGCCAACAGAGGCGCCTGCGCTTCCTCCACCGCCTCCCGAATGAGCGTTTTCAACTCGCCCATCGCCAGGCTGCGATTCGCCTCGGCGGACGTCCGTTCCATCTTCGACTTATTATAGTCGAGGATCATCTTGATCGTCAGATAGATGAACGAGAAAACGAAAAGCGGGATGAGGATGTTTTCCATGATACGGTCACGCAGAAGCACAGGAATGAAAACGCCGATGCGGGGATACGAAACCCCGGCGGCGAGGTTACGAACCTCCGGTGCGTCAAGGGTACGCTCCCGCGGCGACTCGCGCAAGCACCGGAGGGATTCGCCCGGGTTTTCCCCCGTGATCCTTTCCCGTTTCCCGCTTCGCCTCCGTTTCCCTATCTTCCCACGTTGCCTATCACGAAGCATGGAGGCCCATGAACCTTGACCTGACGGGGAAACGAGCGATGGTGTGTGGGAGCACGCGCGGCATCGGGTATGCGTGCGCCATGGAGCTGGCGGCCCTCGGCGCGAGCGTGACCCTCGTCGCCCGGAACGAACGCTCCCTCGCCGAGGTCCGGGAGCGCCTGCCTTCGCCCCATGGACAGGCGCACGAGGTCATCGTCGCCGACTTCGAAACGCCGGAGACGCTGGCGTGGAAGCTCCGTGAATACGTGGAGGCGCACCCCCCGGTCCACATCCTCGTGAACAATACCGGCGGCCCTCCCGGCGGCCCGCTCGCCGAGGCCCCGCTCGAAGCGCTTCAACGCGCCTTCGCGATGCACGTGCTGAGCAATCAGACCCTCGTGCGGGCGCTCGTGCCGGGCATGAAGGCCGAGGCCTACGGGCGCATCATCAACGTCATCTCCACCTCCGTCAAGCAGCCCATCCCCGGCCTCGGCGTCTCGAACACGATCCGGGGCGCGGTG
>JALSSK010000192.1 GCA_026984335.1 Rhodothermales bacterium | reverse complement strand
GAAGTTGAGGCGCACGCCCTTCTGCGTCAGATCCCATACGGCGCGGTTGACGCCGGGCTTCGCCGGCCCCTTGATCGTCCGGATGACGGCGCCCGTCTCGTCGAGGATCTCGATCTTGACCCGGTCTTTTTTCTGCTTGCCGCCCGCGCCGCCGCGCTCGTCCGAAGGAGCCATGCCCTCGGCTTCGGCGGCCTCGGCTTCGGGCGCGCGTTCCGCCGGGTTGACCACGTACGAGAGCAGCGCGCCGCGCGGGCGGTTCTCCCCGGCGAACATCGCGTCGGCGGCGAAGCGGGTGCCGGCAGCCTGCCGGTAGACGGCCTGATAGGCGTCCGGCGCGTCGAAGGCATAGACCGGGCGGTCGAGCAGGTCCGCGCCCTCCTGCGCCAGCGCCCGGAGCGGGCGGATGTCGTCGAGGATGAAGACGGCACGCCCGAAGGTGCCGATGACGAGGTCATGCTCGCGCGGGTGCACGACGAGATCCATCGTCGAGGCGGTGGGGAGGCCGTGCGTCCACTGCGTCCACGTGTCGCCGCCGTCGATGGAGAAGTACAGCCCGAACTCGGTCCCGACGAAGAGGAGGTTCGGCGCGACGGGGTCCTGTTCGAGGACGAGCGCATAGCCCCACACGTCATTCTCGTCCACGATGCGTTCCCACGTGCGCCCGTAGTCGCGCGTGCGATAGACGTACGGCGTCCAGTTGTTGCGGCGGTGGTCGTCGAAGACGACGAACGCCTCGCCGGGGTTGTGCTTCGACGCCTCGATGTGCGGCGCCCACGTGCCCTCGGGCACGCCCCGGATGTTCGCCACCACGTTCGTCCACGTCCCGCCCCCGTCGCGCGTGAGCTGCACGTTGCCGTCGTCCGTGCCCACCCAGATCACGCCGCGCTCGACGGGGCTCGGCGCGATGGTCAGGATCGTGGTGAAGTTCTCCGCCTGCGTCACGTCGTACGTCAGGCCGCCGCTTTCGAGCTGTCGTTGCTTCTGGGGGTCGTTCGTCGTCAGGTCGGGCGAGATGATCTGCCACGAGTCGCCCCGGTTGGTGCTTTTGTGGACGAACTGGCTGCCGTAATAGATCGTCGCGGGATCGAAGGGATCGATGGCGATGCCCGCGTTCCAGTTGAACCGGAGCGCCACGCCCTCGGGGTGGACCGGCTTGATGTTCTTCTGAAAGCCCGTCGTGAAGTCGTACCGCCGGAGGTTGCCGCCCTGGCTCATGGCGTACCCGATGTTCGCGTCGGTGGGGTCGGGGACGACGTCGAAGCCGTCGCCGAAGGCCACCTCTTCCCAGTATGCATTGCGGATGCCCCCGGCGCGCCAGACCTGGCTCGGGCCGCGCCAGGAGCCGTTGTCCTGAAGGCCGCCGTAGACGTTGTAGGGCGTCTCCATGTCCACGTTGATGTGATAAAACTGCCCCAGCGGGAGGTTCTCGACGAAGCGCCACGTCTCGGCGCGGTCGCGCGAAATGTTCATGCCGCCGTCGTTGCCCTCATAGATGAGCGTCGGGTCCTCCGGGTTGATCCACCAGGCGTGATGGTCCGGATGGACGCCCCGGAGGATGCGCTTGAACGCCTTCCCGCCGTCCTCGCTCACCGACACGGTCGAGGCCACGTGATAGACCCGGTTCTCGTTCGCGGGGTCGACGAAGATGTCGTTGTAATAGAAGGGGCGGTTGCTGATCTGCCCCTTGTCGTTGATCATGCGGAAGGTGAAGCCGCCGTCGTCGGAGCGGTAGAGCGCGTTCTTCTTCGACTCGACGAGGGCATAGACCACGTTCGGGTTGCTCCGGGCGATGGCGAGGCCGATGCGCCCGAGTTCGCCCTCGGGCAGGCCGTCTTCGCTCGTACGCTTCGTCCACGTCTCGCCGCCGTCGAACGTGACGAAGAGGCCGGAGCCTTCGCCGCCGGACTTGAAGAACCACGGCCACCGGCGGAACTCCCACATGGCGGCGATGAGCTTGTTCGGGTTCACGGGGTCCATCACGAGGTCGCCGATGCCGGTGCGCTCGTTGGCATAGAGGATCTTCGTCCACGTCTGCCCGCCGTCGGTCGATTTGAAGACGCCGCGCGTCTCGGTCTCGCCCCACGCCGGCCCCTGCGCGCCCACGTAGACGACGTCCGGGTCGTCCGGGTGGATGAGGATGCGGTGGATGTTCCGCGAGTCGTCGAGGCCGAGGTGGGTCCACGAGCGCCCGCCGTCGATGCTCTTATAGACGCCGTTGCCGGCGGCCTGGCTGTTGCGCGGGTTGCCCTCGCCCGTGCCCACGTAGATGATGTCGGGGTTTTTCTGGTAGATGGCGACGGCGCCGATGGAGGTCACGGGCTGGTCGTCGAAGATGGGCGTCCACGTGGCGCCGCCGTCGGTGGATTTCCACAACCCGCCCGAGGCCGTGCCGGTGTAGATGATGTCGGGATTGCTCACGACGGCGTCGATGGCCGTGACGCGGCCGCTCATGCCCGCCGGGCCGATGGCGCGGGCCTGCATGCCGGCGAGTCTGGTGGTGTCGATTTGTTGGGCCTGCGCGGGCAGGGCAAAGAGTCCGAGGAGAAGGACCACGAAGCCGTGTCGGCGCACGCGGGAGAGGATCGTACGCATAGGATAAACTGCCTTGGGATGAGAGGGAGGTCCGGAGGACGCAGCGCGGGTGCGGTGAGGGACAGCCGCGTCGCTCGCTCGGCGTAAAGTACACGCCGAATGCGGTCGGGTCAATGGGCGCACGATGTTCGCCGTCACGGGGCACGCGTCCGCTCGCCGCTCGTCCAACCTCCGACATGCATCCCTTTTTTCGGAAGCATTGGACATCGGTCCCGAAAAATGAGAAATTCCGTGCGTTCGTCGCCGGAGACGCGAGGCGTGGCGTTCACGCTTCGTTCCGGCGCCTCGTCTCGATTCCGTCACCAGACACGGAGGGCGTATCGTGAGCGCGCACGTTGCCACAGAGAAACGGGTCATCCGACGGGGCCCCTATCCGGAACTCTCCCTGCCCGCCGTGCTGGTGGGCTATTTCCTCGGGGCCATCATCGCCGTGAGCATCGGCTATGCGAGCCTGATCCTCGGCTTCTCCATCGAGGGCTCGGAGCTGGCGGCCATCCTCGGCTTCGGCATCCTCCGGGGCGTCATGCGGCGCAACAGCATCGTCGAGAACAACATCAACCAGACGATCGCGAGCGGCGTCAACGGGGCCTCGGCGGGGATGATGTTCTCCGTGCCGGCGCTCTTCATCCTCGGCGAGACGGACTTCAGCTATACGCTGATGGTCTTCGGATGCATCGCCGGGGCCATCCTCGGCATCGCGTTCATCATCCCGCTCCGGAAGCAGTTCATCGACTTCGAGCGGCTGACGTTTCCCGGCGGCGTGGCCGTGGCGGCCATCCTGAAGTCGCCCGGTGCGGGGATGCGCAAGTCCATGCTCA
>JALSSK010000191.1 GCA_026984335.1 Rhodothermales bacterium | reverse complement strand
GTCGCGCTCGCGGGCGAGGTAGCCCTCGTACTTGAGTTCGATCTCGACGAGCGTCTCGGCGCGTTCCATACCCGGCGCGGGCGTGACGACTTTGCCGGTGAGCCCGGTGTGCGCGAGGAGGTCGGCGAGCGTCACCTCGGGCCGGAGCGCGAGGCGCGCGAGCCGTTCGGGCCGCGTGATCGGCGACGACCCGACGGCTTCGAGGTAGCCGTTGACGGCCTCGGGGCGCACGGTGGTCGCTTCGAGGGCGGCGCGGGTGGCGGCGAGGGCCTCCTTCTTCCGGAGCATCCGCTCGTACCGCTCGCGCGAGGCGAGCCCGAGGCGATAGCCCGTCTCCGTGAGCCGGAGATCGGCGTTGTCCTGACGGAGGAGGATGCGATGCTCGGCCCGCGAGGTGAACATCCGGTACGGCTCGTCGGTCCCCTTCGCCACGAGGTCGTCGATGAGCACGCCGAGGTACGCCTCCGAGCGCCGGAGCACGAGCGGCTCCTCGCCGCCGAGCCCGCGCACCGCGTTGATGCCGGCGAGGAGCCCCTGTGCCGCCGCCTCCTCATAGCCCGTCGTCCCGTTGATCTGACCGGCGAAAAAGAGCCCGGCGACGCGCTTCGTCTCCAGACTGTACCGCACCTGATGCGGCGGGAAATAGTCGTATTCGATGGCGTACCCGGGCCGGAGCATGTGGACGTTCTCGAGCCCCGGGATGCGCCGAAGGGCCTCGTACTGCACCTCCTCGGGCAGGCTCGTGGAAAAGCCGTTGACGTACACTTCGTCCGTGCGCCACCCTTCGGGTTCGAGGAAAAGCTGATGCCGGTCCTTCGCGGCAAACCGGTCGATCTTGTCCTCGATGGAGGGGCAATAGCGCGGGCCGCGCCCCCGGATCCGCCCGACGAACATGGGGCTGCGGTCGAAGCCGGTGCGCAGGATCGCGTGCACGGCGGGGTTGGTGTACGTGAGCCAGCAGCTTCGCTGTTCGGAAGGCAGGCGGTCGGTCAGAAAGGAGAAGGGGGTCGCGTCGGGGTCGCCGGGCTGTTCTTCGAGGGCGGCATAGTCGATGGTGCGCCCGTCGATGCGGGGCGGGGTGCCGGTCTTGAGGCGGTCGCTTTCGAAGCCGAGTCGTTCGAGGCAGGCGGTGAGGCCCGTCGAGGCGCGCTCGCCCATGCGCCCGCCGCCGTACTGCCGCTCGCCGATGTGGATGACGCCGTTCATGAACGTGCCGCTCGTGAGGATCACGGCGCGGGCGCGAAACGCCTGCCCGAGCTGCGTGCGCACGCCCGTCACCCGCCCGCCTTCGACGAGCACTTCGGTGACCATGTCCGCGCGCATGAAGAGGTTCGGGACGGCTTCGAGGGCCTCGCGCACGGCGGCGGCATAGAGCATCCGGTCGCACTGGGCGCGGGGGCTCCACACGGCCGGCCCCTTGCGCCGGTTGAGCATCCGAAACTGCAGCCCCGCCCGGTCGGTCACGCGCCCCATCAGCCCGCCGAGCGCGTCGATCTCGCGGGCGATCTGCCCCTTGCCGATGCCGCCGATGGCCGGGTTGCACGACATCTTCCCGATGGCATCGAGGTTCATCGTAATCAGGAGCGTGCGCGCGCCCATGTGCGCCGCCGCCGCGGCCGCCTCGCTCCCGGCGTGCCCGCCGCCGACCACGATGACGTCATAAGTGAAATAGTCGGACATAACCTTCCGGATTCATGGCTGCTTGCCCCGGCACAACGATACCAGGCACATCTTGCATTGAACGTGCAAGGGCCATATCCGATGCAAAGAATCCGGAAAATAATGCGTGAACCGGCAAACAGGCGGATACCCGGCTACCGTACTACGACCAGCGTGCGGGTCTGTGCTGCGCCGCTATCCTCCAGCCGCACCAGGTAGACGCCGGCAGGAACGATACGCCCCTGTTCATCACGGCCGTCCCAGTCTACCTGATAGGCACCGGTGCTGCGGGGTGCGTCGACGAGGGTGCGCACCAGCCGCCCCAGCCCGTCGTAGACGCACAGACGAACCGGCCCGGGGCGACTCACCGTGAACCCCAGCGTGGTCGAAAGGCGGAACGGGTTCGGAAAGGCCGCCGCCAGCGAGGCCGTTTGCGGAACCGTTTCATCCTCCACCCCCGTGGCAACGTTCGTATCCAGCAGGAAGGCCTCTCTCCGTCCCGTCTCGGCATTGAAGCCGTAACCGACAATATAGCGCCCGTTTGCCGAGATGGCGTTGGCCCGCTCGAGGTACGAACCCGCGCTGATCAGGTCGGCATACTGACTGTTCAGGTTACGGATGGAGAGCACCGGAAAGAAATTCCACAGCAGGGCGCGCTCCTCCTCGGTGTTGTTGATCACGTAATATCCGACCATCTTGAGGCCATTGGCCGACACGTCCAGCGCTTCGCTGACCTGGCCGAGGCTGGTCAGATCGATCATCCCGGCAGAGGCCGTCCAGCGGAAAGGCCGTTTGTTCCCCTCCCTGTTGTCAGCACTTCCAACGACTACGCTCCCATCCGCGGATACGCCATAAGCCACCCCCAAATCCCCGCCGAGGGTGCCCAGGTCCTGCACCCCCGTAGTCTCGGTCCATCGGAAAGGACGGAAGGTAGAGTTCAAAGACCCAACAGAGCCCACAATCACGGCGCCGTCATCCGAGACGTCAAAGGCATTACTACCTAGAGTGGTCGTAGGCTCAAAAAGCACCTGTATCCCGTCGGCCTCCGTCCATCGATACGGTGTCCTCATATCTGCCTTAAATGACGCCCCCACGATCACCGAACCATCGCCCGAGACGCTGTATGCAGAGGAGCCACTACTATCCAAAAAGGAAATTTCCTGCATCCCGGTCGTCTCGGTCCACCGGAAACTCTCGCCCGATTCGCCGACGATGATCGTGCCATCATCCGAGACATCATACGCAATGCTGGAGGTAGTCAAGAGCACCAGGGCGCCCAGGTCGTCCATCCCGGTCGCTTCCGTCCACCGGAACGCACGCTTGGTATTGCTGAGGTCCTGGGCCCATCCGACCACCACGCCATTGTCAGCAACCCCGTTCGCCGCACTTTCATCCCCCCCCAGCGTTCCCAGCCAGAGGAGACGCTGCGCCTGCGCCCGATCGACGAAGCCTCCGGTCATTCCCACGAAAAAAGCCACAAAGAGAAGAAAGCGCACCATGTTCCACCTCCATGTTGTGCCAGTCAATAAATGATCGACCGGGAGCCGACTTGCCGGTAGCCTGCTTGCTGAGCTCACCCACACGATTCAGGAAACGGCCGGCAAGGAGGCCTGCTGACACCTCCCGAGCCTGACAGAGAACAATGAAGACGAAATAAAATTAAGCGCAAACAGGGCCAGTTTCAATGGAGCCACTGCCGCTGTGACCGGAGCGGTGATCTTCACTTCCCGATGCAGAAGCGGGAGAAGATCTGGTCGA
>JALSSK010000190.1 GCA_026984335.1 Rhodothermales bacterium | reverse complement strand
CGCTCACCCGCGGCGCGCCGGGCGTGCTCCACGGCGCGATGAGCTATCTCCTTCAGACGGACGAGGGCCAGGTCGAACTCGCCCACTCGATCTCCGCCGGGCTCGACTATCCGGGCGTCGGGCCGGAGCACGCCTACCTCAGGGACACGGGCCGCGTGACGTACCGCTCCGCGACCGACGACGAGGCCCTCGAAGCCGTGAAGCTCCTCGCGCGAACGGAAGGCATCATCCCCGCCCTCGAGACGGCGCACGCCCTGGCCCTCCTGCCGAAGCTCGCCCGCGAACTCCCCGCCGGCGCCGTCGTCGTGGTCAACTGCTCCGGCCGCGGCGACAAGGACATGGGCACGATCACCGAGCACCTCGACGGCGGCATCCCGACCCGCCCTTTCCCCGAACCCAACCCCTCGATCCCCGGATGTCCCGACTGAGCGACACGTTCGACACCCTGCGCGCGCGCGGCGAGAAGGCGCTCGGCCTATTCCTCACGAACGGCTTCCCCGACCCCGCGAGCACACTCCCCATCCTCCGCGCCGTCGATGCGGGCGGCGCCGACTTCATCGAGCTCGGCATGCCCTTCAGCGACCCGCTGGCCGAGGGGCTGCCCATCCAGCGTTCGAGCGCGCGCGCGCTCCGGCAGGGCGTCTCGATGGAAGACGCCTTCCTCACGGTCGAGCGCTTTCGGGAGCGGAGCCGGACGCCGGTGCTCCTCATGGGCTACGTCAACCCGATCCTTCGCTTCGGCGTCCGCGCGTTTTGCCGCCGGGCCGCCGCCTCCGGCGTGGACGGCCTCATCCTTCCCGACCTCCCTCTCGAAGAACGAGGTCTCCTCGCCGGCGAAGCCCGCGCGGCGGGTCTCGACCTCGTCTCCCTCATCGCCCCGAACACGCCGGAGGCCCGCGTCCGCGCCATCGACGAGGCGACGAGCGGCTTCGTGTACGCCGTCTCCATCACGGGTCTGACGGGGAGCGGCCTCGGCGCGCACGAGGCCGTGGCGGCCTACCTCGAACGCGCGCGGCGGCTCGTCGCGCGCAACCCGCTTCTCGTCGGCTTCGGCATTCGCTCCCATGCCGACGCCCTCCGCCTGACCGGCCATACCGACGGCTTCATCGTCGGCTCGGCGCTCATCGAACACGTCGAGCGGATGTGGGACGACGCGTCGGTTCCGGAAACGGAGAAGCTCGCCTCCGTCCGCCGCTTCGCCGAAGCGCTCAAGCGCGGCCCGCGCGCCGAAGGCGCCTCGACCGACGCCTGAAGGCCGGAAGCAACTCCTTCGCGCCCCCGGTGTCTAAGGAACGGCCTCCCGGGAACGCGGCGGCTTGAAATCCTCCACCGTCCTCCGTAGGATACCCCCACCCTTGACCACCCACTGCCGCATGTCGCGGCGAGAGCCGATGAACCTCATGAGACGACTTCCCCGCACGCGCCCACCTCATCCCCTGCTCTTCGCAGCGGGACTGCTTCTTCTCACCGGCGGCCTCTTCGGGTGTGAAGCCCTCGAGAACACTCCGAACGCCCTTGGCAGAGAAGGCGAGATCACCATCGTGATCGACTCGACGCGATGGAAAGGCGAGATCGGAGAGGCCCTTCGCGAAGAACTCGGCATGTGGATCGGCACCCTTCCGGCGCCCGAGCGCATGTTCGACCTCGTGCACCTGAGCCTCGTCTCTCCCCGCGTGCTCGACGTCGTCCAAAAGCAAAAAAACGTCATTTTCGTCGCCCCCCTGAGCGACTCGACGAACGAGGCGAAGTTCATCGAGAGCCGTCTCGACGACGGCGCCCGGGCCGCGATCCTCGGGGGGCAGAGCGCCGTCGTCCCCCGCCGCGATCTGTGGCGGCGATATCAGCAGGTCGTCTACGTCACCGCCGCCACGCCTCAGGCCGTCGCCGAGGCGATCCACGAGCGCGGAGAGGATCTCCGCTACGTCTTCAACACCATCACGCGGGAGCGCATGACGCTCTCCATGTTCGAGAAAGGCCGCCAGCAGGATCTCGAACAGCAGATCATGGACCGGCACGGCTTTGCCGTCAACGTCCAGCACGACTACTTCATCGCCCTCGACACGACCAACTTCATCTGGCTCCGGCGCGTCGTCTCCAGCGATTCGTGGCGGAGCCTCTTCGTCTATTATGAAGAGAACGCCGATCCCTCGGAGCTCACCCCGGAATGGGTCTATGCCACCCGGGACAGCCTCACGAGGCAGCACGTCCGGGGCACACTCGACGGTTTCGTAGCCATTGACTACCGCCGCCCGCTCGAGACCGAGAACATCAACTTCCTCGATCGTTTCGCCTACGAGACACGCGGGCTCTGGCACATGCTCGGAGTAGATGAGAACGGGGAAACGTATGAGTACGGCATGGGCGGGCCGTTCCTCACGTACGCCTTCTATGATCAGGACTCCGGCCGCACCTACCTCATCGACGGGATGGTCTTCGCGCCCGGCTATGAAAAACGGGACTTTTTACGGCAACTCGAAGTGATCGCCTATACGTTCCGCACCCGCCAGGAAGCCGAAGCGCAGGCCGAACCCGTTCCCACCGACTGAGCATGGCCAAGACGTCGTTCTTCCCGCCGAGCCTTCCCGCATGCACCCGCCGGACGCTCCTCGCCGTCCTGCTCGCGGCCATGCTTCCGGCGTGCTCGTCCTTCTCCACGCCCGAGCCGCCCGTGGCCGACAGCACCCTGGTCGAAGTGCTCGTCGAGCTCCAGCTCGTCTCGGCCCGCTCCGACCTGTACCGCGACGTCCCTCCCGGCACGCGGGACTCCGTGCTCGTTCGCCACGGCCTCACCAAGGCCGACTTCGAAGCGGCGATGCGCTATTATTCCGAGCATCCGGAGACCTTCGTCGAGATCTATACGAACGTCCTCGATCGCATCAATGAGGAACGTCAGGGGGAATGATCCATACCGGGACGCTCAGATACCCAGCGCTTCGGCGGCGCGCTTATACTCGTCGGGTCGCACGTAAATGATGTATCCGTAACTTCCTTTCCCGTCCGCCACACCGCTGGAAGCATAAACGTTTACGCCCGCCTGATAAAGCTTTTCATGAACTTCGGCGAGCGCGCCGAGGTGATCGTCTCCCTGCACGAGAAGCGCGGGGTGAGGACCGTCTAACTCGATGTGGGCCTTCTCTGCCTCCGTGCGAAGCTTGGCCGTATCCTCGGGAAAGATTGCGAGTTGCGTGTGCATCGGCCCGACCGGCACCGCGGAAAAGGCGAGCAGGTTGACGCCGAGAGACGCCAGCGAGGCAAGCAGTTTGTACGCCTCTCCCGGCTCATCCCTGACGGTCGTATAGAAATAATCAGCGCATCGTATGTGGTGTCCCATCATCGTTCCTCCTTTGCTCTTTTCTCGATCGATTCGGCGCCATCTGCGCGCGTCCCAAACGCTTACCCGGCCCGCCGCCCGGAAGAAGCTCC
>JALSSK010000189.1 GCA_026984335.1 Rhodothermales bacterium | reverse complement strand
CACGAGGAACGTCCCCGTGTTCGCCGTGATCTTGATCACCTCCTCATTCCGGTCATAGCCGTTGATCGGGATGCCGAAGTTGACGTAGAGATCCGTCTTGCCGTCCTCGCCCTTGAAGGACGAGACGAGGTACGGGATCTCCACGACACGGCCCGGAGGCTTGAACTCGAAGCGCTCGGGGGTGCGGCGGAAGGTCTCCCGCGCGATGATCGTATAGTCGTTGAGCGAAGCGATGGAACCCCCGGCGATCTCCGACGCCTTCGGGCTGTAGAGGCGAAACTCCCCGTTTCGGAACGGATCCTCGAAAACGAACCGGAAGTCTCCGTAGTCCCAGATGTTGAGCGTATTGGCCTCCTCGGCGATGTCGAAATCGCTCTCGAACTTGCCGAGGAGCCGCGTCGGTACGTTCTGGGCGTCGCTGTTGGGGTCGGCCGCCAGCACGGCGTCGGGATCCGGAGCCGTGGCGGCGATCGGGTCAAATCCCCGCTGTGAGGATCGCCCCTGGTGCGGCATGATGGTAACCTCCACGTTCGGCGGCCCATAGCGCACGAGGATGTGGCCGCGCTCGGTGTCCCAGCCGTGCAGGTTCAGTTTCGGCGTGCCGTAGAGCAGATCCGCGTACGTGAGACGGGCATAATGCTCCAGCTTCCGCTCGTTGTACGGCGTGAGATAGCGGGGGTCCTTGCTCGTCCAGAAGCGGGAGGCATAGGCCACCGGGTCCTCCCGGTACCGTTTCCGCTCATCTTCCGGCAGAATTTCATCGAGGCGCGTATAGGCGTCGGCTTCCTCGGGCGTCATGTATTTGAAAGCCGTCTCGAAGGCTTTGACCGCCGCCCGCAGATTGCCCACCCGATAGTGCGCCAGCCCGAGATACGTCCACAGCCCGGGATCCTCGGGGAAATAGACGTACATCTGCTGAAGCATCTCCAGGGCGTCGTCATACTCCCCTTTCAACGCAAAAATGCGCATCATGTCGTCGTAAACCACACGTTTGCGCGGGTCGCTTTCGATCGCCTTGCGAAGATGCCCGATGGCCCGGTCATAGGCTTTTTGAGCGCGCGCGCTCAGATCCTGCACCGGCACGCCCTGCTGCCGAAGCGCCTCGACGTCAAACTCGTCGGCCAGGAACACGAGGTTCGGGTTGTCGATGAGGCCCAGCGGCTCTTGCCCGACCTCGACGACGTCGAGCTGGCTGCCGCCGGAGGTAGGATCGAACTGAACGGCCTCGGACTGAAAGCCCAGCAGGGGATCACTGCCGAAGGGGTCCTTACCGCTATAATGCCTGAAAACGTACGTCGGATACATGAACGCATTGCGGTACCGCCAGAAGTCGGCGATGTACGCCCGGCCCAGTTCCTCGTGCGCAAACGCATTGGTCGAGTCGAGCTTGAGGATCTGTACGGCCAGTTTCCGGCGCTTCTCTTCCCGAATCTTATCGACGATGAAGTTCCACGAGTCCACGCGCAGCTGTTCGAGGCGGGCCACCATGTATTTCACGTTGTCCGGTTCGATCTTCAGCGCCTCGTCGAGCAGTTTGCCGGCTTTTTTGACGTCTCGGAGGGGGGTCTCGAAGTACACGCGGGCCAGCAGAAAATAGGCCTCGGCATTCTGCGGATCGGCTTCGATGACCCGCTCGAGCGCCTCGGCGGCCTCGGCGTAATGCCCCTCCCGGAAGGCCAGGATGCCCGCCTCCATCGGGTCGGCGTCCTGCGCCCACGCCGCCGGCTGCGTCATCCATAACCCGACCGGGACGAGGAGGATCATCAACAGGCGTCGCATCAGGGAATCGATCTCGTTCATTCGCTCGGATCTCCGGCTATTCTCACGTTGGATGGGTCTCAGGGTAGGCATTTCGTCTCAACGGCAAAAGGCAAAACGTCTCCCCGCCTCCCACGGGTCCAATCCGGTCCTCACCGTCACGGGCTCCATCCCCGAAGGGCTGCTCGAAACGCTGCGAAGGACTTCTCTTCGGGCCGGACGCAGATAGTACGCCGCCTTTGAGCGCATGGTTCACGCCCGACGGGTCAGCCTCCCTTTTCCCGGGATCCTGCTTCCGCTAACGATTGAGCACCGTAAAACCGGCTTTCTTGATCACGTCGTCGCCGGGGAGGATGTCGAGGGCGAGCGGATAGCCGGCGCCCACGAAACCGAGACCCCGCTCAACGTTTGAAAAGAGACCGGGCGCGGCGAGCACCTCGGGATCGAACACGCCTCCGGGAGGGCTCCACTCACGGTTGACGATCATCACGCGAAAGGTCAGTTCGAGAAGGGCGGGCGCGGTGACGAAGAGGTTTCGCGCGAAATAGGCTTCCCGGATGACGTCCCGGTCGCCGGAGAGATCGACCGGGATGCGCCATCCATCGCTTTCCCGAAGGACACGGTCGTCGTACGAGATGACGGTTTCGAGCCGGTCCACGGCGAGGGTGTCGTTGAGGGCTTTGCCGGTGTAGTAGACCACCTCCACGCGGAGCAGGCGCGGAGCCTCGGGCGACACGCGCACGGGCAGGGTCACGTCCTGAAAGTCGATCTCAGGCGCGCGGGCTTCGGGCGTCACCTCGGGGGGCGTCTGCACCTCCGCCACGGAGATCGCCCCATCCGAGCGCGCGGCTTCGAGGCGATAGGTGCGCCCAAAGTCGGCCCGGAACGGCGACCAGTATACGTGACCGAACGAGCCGTCGAGAAACTGCACCACGGAATCCCGCCACACCCTCTGCGATCCCGTCTCGAGTTCCGTCGAGGTCACCACGGCGTCGAGGGCGTCGGGGCCGGAGGTGACGAGCCGCCCTTCCACGGGGAAAACGCGCACGGCCTGCGTGTCGGCGAGCGGGTTGAAGAAACCGAAGAGCGAGAACGCCGCGTCGGACCCCGACACCGCGTCGACGGACGTCTCGCACCCGGTCCACAATCCGGCGCCCATCACGAGCGCGGCGACGATCCATGCGCGTCGTGGTCTCATTGGAAAGCCATTTTTACCCCGAAAGAGGGGAGGAACGGAAGCTGATCGACGCGCTGAAGGGTGAACACGTCGAGGTAAAAGAGGTTGCGCCGGTCGTACACGTTGATCGCCCCGGCCTGAAGCGTCAGACGGGCCGAAGGAAGCTCGAACGTCCGGGCGACGGATACGTCGAGGCGGTGATACGTCGGCAGGATGCCTTTGAAGGGCCGGTCGAAGATGACGCGGCGGCTGCCCGGCTCCTCGAAGACGTTCACCGGGCCGTCGAGGAGGACGAAGCCGTCGAAGCCGAAGGCTTGATTGAACGGCAGCCCGGAGCCGAACTGCCACCGCGCGCTCACCTCGAAGCCGCGCACCTGCGTGCTCGCCAGCACGTTGACCTGATGCCGGCGATCGTGCGGGGGGCGGTACTTCAGCGTCTCCGTGCCGAACCAGAGCAGCAGCGACCGCTGTTTCGCTTCGTATTCGACGGACGAG
>JALSSK010000188.1 GCA_026984335.1 Rhodothermales bacterium | reverse complement strand
ACCCGCCTGCGAGCGTCTCCACCCATTCGGTCTCGTCCCGGAGCGTGACGCACGGAACGCCGAGCCATACGGCTTCTTTCTGAAGGCCGCCGGAGTCGGTGAACACCCGCCGCGCACCGCCCAGGAGCGAGAGCATGGCGAGGTAACTCACCGGCTCCATCACCTCGACGTTTGCCGGCACGTCGATCCCTTCGAGGCGGGCGCGGGTGCGCGGGTGAAGCGGCAGCAGCACCGGCCCATCGAGACGGCGGAAGGCTTCAAAGATGCCTCGGAGCCGCACCGGGTCGTCGGTGTTCTCGGCGCGGTGGACGGTGGCGAGGAAGTACGAGCCGGGCGGGTGCGCGGTGAGCGAGGCGAGCGGGGCGCGTTCGGAGGCACGGACGGCGAAAAAGCGGGTGGCGTCGAGCATCACGTCGCCGGTGAGGCGAACGCCGTGTGTGATCCCTTCGTCGGCGAGATGCCGGACGGCCGTCGGGGTCGGGCAAAAAAGCAGATCCGAGATCCGGTCCGTGACGATGCGGTTGATCTCTTCGGGCATGCGGCGATTGAACGAGCGCAAGCCGGCCTCCACGTGCGCCACGGGAATGTGGAGCTTCGCCGCGACGAGAGCCCCCGCCACCGTGCTGTTCGTGTCGCCGTAGACCATCAGCCGGTCCGGCTTCGGCCCTTCGAGGAGGTATCTTTCGAGACGCACCATCATCGCCCCCGTCTGCGCCCCGTGCGCTCCGGACCCGACCTCGAGGTTGACCGCCGGCTCGGGAATGCCGAGCTCGTCGAAAAAAACGCGGCTCATGCCGGGATCGTAATGCTGCCCCGTATGGATCAGCCGCTCCTCTATACCCGCGGCTTCGAGCGCGTGACTCACCACGGCCGCCTTGATGAACTGCGGGCGCGCGCCCACGATGGAATATACGAGCATGAATTTCGTTCGGATGGAGATTCCTTGATGGATCGTCCCGCCCTTCGCAACGACGATCCGTACCGCCCCCCAACGCCGCTCACCCCGTCCCGCGTTCCCGGCCCGCCTCATCGGCGACCGTCTCGAGGAGTTCGGCAAGCTTTTCGGTGAGGGCGGCGCGGCCATACGGCGCGGCGGCCCGGGGCGCGGCTCCTTCGAGCGGGCGTCCCGAAGCCCACGCCGCATAATGTTCGCGCACGAAGGCGGTCATGCCCGCAGCGTCGTCATAGGCGAAGAGTCGCCCCGCGCCGGTCTCTTCAAGGAGCGCGGCCGCATCCCCGGGGAGGGGACCGACGCCGAGCACGGGTCGACCCGAGGCTGCATATTCAAAGATTTTCCCGGTGACGATCCCCTCGGCGTCCGGGACGCGGGGGATGCTCAGCAGGAGCAACGCGGCGCGGCGCATGTGGCGCACCGCCGCGTCGTGCGGGACGTACGGGATCGTCTCCGTGCGGTCGGCCAGACCGTGCGCTTCGAGGCTCCGCATCACCACCGGATCGACGTTGCCGACGAGACGGAGCCGGAGCGCCGGAAGCTCGCCCGCGTCGAGGAGCGAGCGGAGGGCGCGCCACAATGCCCCGGGGTTCTGGGAAGCCGAGAGCGTGCCGATATGCGCGAGCACGAAAGCCCCGGTCTCCACCGGAACCGTCCCCCGGAAGTCGTCCGGGTCGAACCCGTTCGGGAGGACCGTCACCGGCGTCGTCGTCTTCCGCGCGAGCAGCCTTTTCAGCGAAGGACTCACCGTGACGACATGATCGGCTTCCTCGAGCACGGAGCGTTCGAGGCGGGCGTCGAGGCGGCAGGCCCATGCGGTGAAGGGCAGATCGCCGTAATAGCCGATGTCCGTCCACGGGTCCCGGAAGTCGGCCACCCAGGGCATCCCCGCGCGTCGTTTGAGCGCCCGCCCGATAAGGTGCGTCGAGTGCGGCGGTCCGGTGGTCATCACCACGTCGATCGGCGTCTCGCGAAGGAGCTTCCGCGCCGCCCGCCCTGCGAACGGCGTCCATCCGACGCGCGCATCGGGGAGGAAGAGGTTTGCCCGCACCCATCGCGCCAGTCGGTGCCGCGCGCCCGGCTCGCCCTCGCCCGTGAAGGCCACCCCCACCACGGCGTCTTTCTCCTTCCCGAGCAGGCGCGCATAGAGCGCGTACGGGTCCCACGCGCGCGTGCGGATCACGGGGACGCCGGGCGGGATCTCGGCTTCGAGCGCCGGGTCGCGGTCGGGGTAGCTCGCATCTTCCGGCCGGACCGTGAGCACCACCGGACGCCATCCGAAACCCGGGAGATACTTGACGAATTTGAGCGGGCGCTGCACCCCCGGCCCGCCCGAGGGCGGGAAGTAGTACGTCGCGAGGAGCACGCGCCGCGCTTCGGTCCCGGGCTCGGTTGCCGCCATCGCTCAGCCCTCCACGAAGGCCCGGACCTCCGCCATGCGCTCCGACGGAACCATGACGTGGTCGTTCTCGGCGGAGGTTGCGTGGCCGAGCCCTCCGACGGGCACAAGCCCCCCCCCTTTCGCGCGCATCATCCGATAATCGTTCGAGGTAAAGATCGCCTCCAGCCCGCGCCCGGATTCGCCCGGAAGCACTTCGCACAATATGATCGGGCGATGCTCTCGGAGCACGGTCGCGCCCCCGGCGAGGATGCGTCCCTCGCTCCCCTCCGCGTCGAGCTTGATGAGATCCACCCTTTCACGTACGCGTGCCGCCACGTAACGATCGAGCGTCTCCGTCCGCACCGGAACCTCCTCCACGAACGCCGTCCGCGCCGCGAGTTCTCGGTCGAGCGCTCCCGTGCTCGCGAGGTTATGCTCGACTTCGATGAACTTCGGGTTGCGCGAGACGAAAAAGGTTGTCTCTCCCTCGGCGTCCGAGAGTGCGAGCCGCTCCGTCGCGACGTTCGTGAACCCGTTGATCTCCACGTTCCGCCGGAGATACCGGAAGGCTGAGGGCAGCGGCTCGAAGCTCGTCACCCGCGCGTCGGGATTGATCGTCGCCGCCGCGAGGGTATAGTACCCGATGTTCGCCCCGACGTCGAGAAAGGTTTGCGAAGAGCGGATGAGCGCGCCGAAGATGCGGAAGAGATCATACTCGAATCCCCGCACGCCTTCCCAGAAGAGCACCTTCGCCACATAGCTCGTGGGGTTGCACGCCATGGAGAATGCCCCCTCGCCTTCGAGCTTCACGCGAATCGTGCCCGTCACGGGAAAATGGAGCCGTCGCGGGAGCAAACGGGCCGCGGGCCGGAGCGCCGTCCGGACGGCGCGGTTGATCGCCGGGTGATAGATGGGGTGCATGGCGGCTCACTCCTCCCGCCGGCGGAACCACGAGAGCCCGAGGATGAGCAGCACCCCCCCGTAGACGAGCGCCGTAGCGATCCCGGCGATCCAGACCCCGAGGGTATGGCTCTTCGGGTCGAAGCGCATCCGCACCGTGTGCTCCCCGGCGGGCACGGGCACGGCCCGAAGGAGATAGT
>JALSSK010000187.1 GCA_026984335.1 Rhodothermales bacterium | reverse complement strand
CTCGAGCGTGAGCGTGTACAGGTCGGCAAGCGTGTGAATCTTGTCTTTTTCGACGAGCGCGACGGCGAGCTTCGAGCCGAGCCCTTCGATGTCCATCGCGTCGCGGCTCGCATAGTGCTCCACGAGGCGAATGAACTGCGCGGGGCAGTCGGAGGCGACGCAGTAATAGTCGGCCTCGCCGGGGAGCCGTTCGAGCGGATTGCCGCACGAGGGACAACGCTCCGGCATATGCCACTTCCGTTCCTTGCCCGTACGCGCCTCCGGGATCGGCTTGACGACTTGCGGGATCACGTCGCCGGCGCGCTTGACCACCACCGTGTCGCCGATGCGGATGTCGCGGCTGAGCACGTAGTCCTCGTTGTGGAGCGTCGCGCGAGAGACCGTCACGCCGCCGATCTCGACGGGCTCGAGCACCGCCTCGGGCTTGACGACGCCCGTCCGGCCGACCGAGACGACAATGTCGAGCAACGTGGTCGTGGCTTCCTGCGCGGGAAACTTGTACGCGACGGCCCATCGCGGCGCGTTCGCAATCGAGCCGAGCACCTCCTGATACGCGAAGCTGTCGATCTTGAGGGCGATGCCGTCGATCTCGTAATCGAGCGCGTTCCGCTCCTCGGTCCACCGCCGGCAAAACGCGATCGCCTCGTCGACGTCGCGGAGCAGCCGGGCGTTCGGGTTGACGGGAAAGCCGAGCTTCTTGAGCCATTCGAGCAATTCGAACTGCCCGCCGGGCGTCTCGCCCGTCACCGGACCGACGCCGTAGGCGAAGAAGCTCAGCGGTCGCGAAGCCGTGATGCGCGGATCGAGTTGCCGGAGGCTTCCCGCGGCTGCGTTCCTCGGGTTGGCGAACGTTTTCTCTCCCGCCTTCGCAAGCCGGTCGTTGAGCTTTTCGAAGTCGCTCTTTTTGATGTACACCTCGCCCCGCACCTCGAGGCGCTCCGGCGTCTGCTTCACGGCGTCCGGGAGGACGGGGATGTGGAGCGGGATGGCGCGCACCGTTCGCACGTTCGCCGTGACGTCCTCGCCCACGAACCCGTCGCCGCGCGTGGCTCCGACGGCGAGCGCGCCGCCCTCGTACGTGAGCGCCACGGCCAACCCGTCGATCTTGAGTTCTGCCGTGATCGCGGGCTTGACGTCCTTGCCGTAGTGCGCCTGCAGCCCGCGACGGCACCTTTCGTACCACGCCCGCACCTCGTCATACGAAAACGCCTTCGAGAGCGAGAGAAGCGGGATCGGATGCCGCACTTTTTTGAAACGGTCGAGCGGCGCGCCGCCCACCCGCTGCGTCGGTGAATCCGGGGTGACCAGTTCAGGAAAACGCGCCTCGATCCGCTCGAGTGCCTGGTAGAGCCGGTCGAATTCCACGTCCGAGATCACCGGGTCGTCGAGCACGTAATACCGGTAATCGTGCGCTTCGATCAGACGACGCAGTTTCCGGGCAAACGCCTCCGCTTCTTCCTTCGACATCTGATCGAAGAAAAGGGGATCGATCCGGGCGAGCGCTTCCCGGGTGGCCTGGATGAGATTCATAAACGGGGTTCGGTGGAGGCCGGAAGGGTCCGGCTGAGACTGTCGAGAAAGGCGCGGGCGTCGGCGCGGGTGAGGACGATGAGCGTATCCTCCGGGGAGACGGGATACGGGAAGCCTTCGAGGGTGATGCGGGCGCGGCGCAGGGCGCGGGGGTTCTGGAAGATGATCCGTTCCACCGGGCGGAACCGCATCGAGTCGCCCTCTTCAATCCAGTACGGACGGCGGAGGTCGTCGTCGACCTGGACGCGGAGGCGTTGGAGCGGGCCGCGCGCGGCCACGACGTAGACCGTCATCGTGTCGCCGAGGACGAGGGGCGCGGGTGCGGGCGGCGCCTCGGCGGCGGTGGTGTCGGGCGCGGGCGGCGGCGTTTCGACCGGCGCGGGCGCAGGCCGGGTGGTGAACCAGAGCACGGCGATGACGACGACGAGGATCACCCCCGCCCCCACGACGATGCGCCACGGCGTTCCCCCGCCCAACGCGGCCTCGCCCCTGAGCGCCCCGGCCCGCCGGGCATACGGCCCCCGGCCCGTGCGCACCGCGCGCGCCGCACCGCTCCGGCGAAGCGAACCCTCCACGGCCCGCTTTTCTTCAGAAGACGCCCTCCCCGGCCCCTCCCCACCGGACACCGCTTTTGCTTCCGGACTCACCGTTTTCCCATCGACCGCCTCGCGGGCGGTATCCTCTTCGGGCACGGAGCCTTCCGGCTCGGAAATATCTTCGGGCAGGGAAGCTTCCGGCTCGGACAGACCTTCGGGCCCGGAGCTTTTGAGCTCGGACGCGGCGGCTTCCGGAGGTTCTTCTTCTTCGCGGGACGCCGGAGCCTCTTCCCGGAGATACGTCGCCGCAAGCCGCCCCGCATACGACCCCTCGAACACCTCCTCCAGCGCGGCCAGCACGTCGTCCACGGGCAAGCCGAGCGCCTCCGCATAGCTCCGCACGAACGACCGGAGATAGACCCGGTTGAACATCTCGTGGTCGAGCAAAGCGGTCTGCTCAAACTGCTCGATCAGCCCCTTCGGCGCTTTCGTAGACTCCCGAACGACCTCGACCGAGACCCCCTTCTCCTCACGGATTTTCCGGAGGTCTGCGCCGAAACGCCTTCCCGGGGCCAGGCTTGCCTCATCCAAACTCATACGCCTTTTCTGGTGGTGGGTGATCGAACGTGGGACCAGCGGCTGCGCGGAAGTTACATCCTACACCTTCGTTCCACAAAATATTTCCGTAAAGCGTGCGGAGATAGCGCGGAGATCCGGCGGCATGGTCACCGAAACGGAACGGCGCCCGCAACCGGCGCCGACGTTCGGGGGCCGGAGTCGGCGACGCTCGAAACGAGGGCGGACGCAGCGGCCCACGCACCGCCGACCGACGAGTCTCCGGGCGACGACGACGCCCCTCTCCCTGCCCCGGAATCCATGATCCCCTTTCCCGCTCACCCTATTTTCTTCCGATGCGCCCGCCCTGCCGGCCGTGCCCCTGTCTTGCCGCAACCTCACGGGCGGCTTTCGTATCAAAAATTCCTTTCCGATTCCCGTTCTGCCCGTATCTTATTGCGGCCATGCGCCCGAAAGCCGCACCCCTGACCCGACCGCCTGCTCGCCCATGCGTATTTCCATGCTTCTCCCGACGGCGCTCCTCGCGCTTTTCGCCTGCGCCGGTCGTGCCGCCGCCCAGCCTGAAGCCCCCGTCCGCGCGCTCATCGTCACGGCCCATCCGGACGACGAGGCGATGTTCGCCGCCTCGATCTACCGGATCACCCACGCCCTCGGCGGGGCGGTCGACCTGGCGCTCGTCACCGACGGCTCGGGCGGCTACCGCTACGCCACGCTCGCCGAGCCGATCTATCACCTCGCGCTTACCGACGAGGCCGTCGCCCGGAAGGCGCTCCCGGCGATCCGGAAGCGCGAGCTCATGGAAGGCGGGCGCCTCCTCGGGATCCGCAACTATTTCTTCCTCGACGAGCTCGACCATCGGTATACGCTCAACGTGGACAGCGTGCTCGCCTACGTCTGGGACACGGACGCCGTGCAACGACGTCTCGGCAAGATCCTCGAGCAAGGCTCCTATGATTTCGTCATCACCCACCTGCCGATACCGCAGACCCACGGCCACCACAAAGGCGCAACGATCATGGCCCTCGAAGCCGTCGCCGGGATGGCCCCCGCCGAACGACCGGTCGTGCTCGGGAGCTTCATTTCAAGCAAAACGGACACGTCCGCGCTCGCCTTCACCGAGCTGCCGGGGCATCCTCTCACGCGCATCCGCACCGACACGCCGCCCTTCACGTTCGACCGCACCACCTCTTTCGGAGCGAACGGTCGGCTCAACTACAAGATCATCGTCAACTGGCTCATCGCCGCGCACAAGTCGCAGGGCACGATGCAGTTGCTGATGAACCGGGGCGACCTCGAAAACTTCCGGATCTTCGCCCTCGACGCCCCGGATGCCGTGGCCCGTACGCGCGCGCTTTTCGAGAAGCTTGGCGCGGCGCCCCACCCCGGAAAAGCCGCGCCCCGGTGAACGGGCTTGCTTCTTAACCGTCGATCCTTACCTTGCCCTTGCCGGCGCCCGCCCCCTGTGTTCCTTGCGCGTTTTACCCCTTCCATCCCTTCCGAAACCGTCTACCATCCCCACAGTGTAATGCACCCTCGTTTTTTTCACGCGCGGCATCTCCCCGCTCTGTTCATTCTTCTCCTTGCACCGACGGCCCTCGCGCAAAACCAGGTGCGTCTGCGGCTGGCCTATCAGGGTCAGTTTCTTCCGGAAGGCACCGCCATCGTCGTCCTTGGCCGGCCCGTCGACGTCCCGCGGGATTCCGTGATCCAGCCCCAGTTCTTCTCCGAGATCACCTACCCGCGCGGCGGCGCGACCATCATCCTTCGCGACACGCTCGCGGCTTCGGGATTCTCCCGGCTGAGCATCCCGAAATCTTCGGACGCACGGATGCGCTATTTCCTCTATGCCCTCACGCCGGACGGGACCCTGTACTGGAGCTATAGCGCCCTCCGCGATGCCCTCAAGTACGACGTCGTGGAGAAAGGGGTCATGTCGATTGCTCCCGTCTCCGGCGTGGTGGCGAGGAGCGACATCAAACAGCTGTTTTTCAGCGGGACTCCCGCTGCCGAAGCGTCTCCTGCGGACACCGTCGGCGAGGTTCCCTCGAGCGTCGAGGCGCGCGCGGCGCGTATGCCCTCGGACACGCGCGGGCGCATGGAGGATGATGCCGCGGAACGGGGGAACACGGAGCAGACGAACACGGAGGAGCCCGCTCTGGAGGCTGCGGTCGAGGAGGGCGACGGCTCGGGCATCCTGCTGCCCTACTGGCTTTTCCTGCTGTGGCTCATCGTGCCGGCGGCGGCGGCGCTGGCGCTCGCGCACCGGTATCTGCAGGCCCGGCAGGTGATCGCCGGCATGCGCGAGGAGATGACGACGCTCCGCACCGAACTGGCCGCGCGATTCTTCCGCTCCAACCCCGACACGGCCAAACGGAAGGCCGGGAAGCAGCAGACGGGCGCGCCGCCCCCCCCGCCGGGAGTGGGCAACCCCATCGACCCGAAACGGTGGAACCCGTAGGCGCCGCCCGAAACGGCGAGGGGTGACGCTCAGAACGCCCCGCCGAAGAAGATCGCGTTGAGGAAGAGGCGGTTGCTCCCGTACCAGAAGGCCCTGAAGTTCGGGTCGTCCATGAGCAGGATCACCCGTCCTTGCCCGAAGCGCCGGGCCACCACGGCGGCGCTGCCCGGCGCGGCGGCCAGTTTCTCTCGGGAGATATACCCGCTCAGGATGGCCCGGAAGGAATAGACCCCCACGTTCGCGCCCGGCTCCTCGGAGGGCTCGTAGAACGTGTTGCCCCTGCGGAAGACCGGCAGCGTCTCGCCGAGCCCGTACGCCAGCGGATGCGTGACGTCGAACGCCACCTCGAAGATGGCCCCGCCGATGACCTGCGCGCCGCGCGCGTCGGAGAGCTGGTCGTACGGGAGGTCGCGAACGAGCGAGTCGAGGTTGAAGGGCTTCTTTTCAAGCCTGGCGAAGTCGTTGCGGACGGCCCAGTCTACGGCGCTCGCGAGAGCGATCAGACGCCCGCCGGTGCGCACCCACGCTTTGATCTTCTCCGCCGGAAGCGACTCGTACGCGCCTCCCGTGAGGATGATCGTGTCGTATCGCCCGAGGTCGGAGCGGCCCACGCGGTCGGCGTCGAGCAGGGTGATGGGCATGCGAAAGCGCTCGGTGAGCAGGTGCCAGGCCTCGCCCGCATTGTATGAGGAGGCGCCCGTTCCGGTGATGAGCGCGATGTCCGGAGCGTCGAGCACGCGCCCGCCCGGTCCGCCGAGGTCCGGCCCGACGGGCGTCAACCCGCCGTCGACGGCGAAGATCTCGACGGCATCCTCGGCCACGGCCCGCTCGACGATCTCGTGCAGCCCGGCGACGGTCCCGCTTCGCTCCACCGCCGGGATGATGACGGAGCCTGCGGGGAAGGAATGGGGCTGACCGTCCACCATCGCCGTGAAGGCGTCCGTCATCACGCGCGGGTGTGCGCCCGCCGCCTCGAAGCGATACAGCGCGCGCGGCGCATAGTACCGGTTCCACCGCATCACGTACGCCACGTTCGAGGAGTCGCCGACGAGCCGACCGCCGCCGGCTTCGACCTCGGTGATCGGAACGCCCAGCAGGTTGCCCGGCTTGCGACGGATCTCGGCATAGTCCACGTCGAAGGCGAGCGGGAGCGTCCAGGCCGAGACGTCATAGAAGAGCGAGTCCTCGAACGTCCGGACGCGCTCCATGACGGCCTTGACGAGCCGGGTCTGCGGCTGATCCGTCGGGATGACGTACGCTTCGCCCGCCCGATACGTGCGGCCTTCGGCTTCCACGTCCCGCGCCAGATCGTACAGCCGGATGCGATGCCGGAGCAGGAGTTTCGCCAGGGCATCCGCCCGCGTCCGGGCCGGCGACCGGCTCACGACGTACGCCTTCACCAGATTGCCCCTGGCCACCTCCGGAGCTTCGCGATAAAATTCGCGTTGATGCCGGAGCAGTTGCTCGCGCATGTTCACCGCCGCCTTGAGCGTCGAGAGCGAGGTCATGAACTGGTTCCGGATGGTGAAGGCATAGTCGAGCACGCCGTCGACGACCTCGCGCTTGAGCGCCCGTGAAGACGCCTGCTCGAAAAGGATGCCGATGGCGCCGTTCACGTCCGGGTAGGTGGAGCCTTTGCCGTAATAGAAGTCGTCGAAGGACTCCCGGGAATAATACAGCGAGCCGATCCGGTCGAGCGCTTCCCCGTGATAGCGGGCGATCTCGGCGGTCAGCTCCTGGTTGCGCGCGGGCGTGTTCGGGTTGGTTCGGCTCGGGATGCCGGGCTGGAAGAAGTACGTGGCGTTGCCGCCCATCTCGTGATGATCGGTCAGGACCTGCGGCCGCCAGTGATGGAACACGGCCAGCCGTCCCTGCGATTCCGGATGCTGCGCCGGGAGCCAGTCACGGTTGAGATCGAACCAGTAGTGGTTCGTGCGCCCGCCGGGCCAGGGTTCGTTGTGCTCCCGGTCCTGCGGGTCGGCCGTCGCCACCGCGCCCCGATTCTGATTGACCCACGTCGTGAAGCGGTTGCGTCCGTCGGGGTTGAACATCGGGTCGAGGATGACCACGACGTGTTCGAGGGCGTCCTCGACGGCAGGGCCTCGCCCGGCGGCGAGGTGATACAGATAGAGCACGGCGGCCTCGGTCCCGCTTGCCTCGTTGCCGTGGATGCTGTACCCCTGATAGATCACCGCCGGCATCTCCCGGAGGTCGTCGTCGCTGACCGACGCCGGCGCTTCGGAGAGCCGCAGGTTGGCCCGGCGGAGGTCTTCGAGTCGTTCCTGATTGGCCGGGGAAGTGACGAACGCGTGGATGAGCGGACGCCCCTCATACGTACGGGCATGCTCTTCGAGCGTCACCCGGTCGCTCACCGCCGCCACCGCCCGAAAGTATGCGATCACCTGATGCGGCTCGGTGTGCTTCGTCCCGATCCGGTGCCCGATCACGTCCTCCGGCTTCGGGATCGCGGGGTCGTAGCCCGTCACACCCGGCGTGGGCGCGGGCAACGGGAAAGGCAACATCTGCGCATGAAGCACACTCGGAACCGTGAAACACAGACCAGTGAGCATGAGAACGACACGTAGGTTCAGGCGGAAACGCATAGGGACCATGACCTCGATGGGTGAAAAGAAACTCGGCGGAAGTATACAAAAGCGACGGCGACGGATCACCACATCCGGCAAATTTCTCGGGTCACCCGGCTTTTCCGACGAGGGCAATCTGTACGTCCATCACGTTCGTGTGGGTCGGGCCGGGTTTGAGGAGCGTCCCCACGTGTTCGAAGAACGTGTACGCGTCGTTGTTTTCGAGGAACGCTTCGGGGTCGAGGCCGCGCGCTCGGGCGTCGGGGATCGTCTCATTCGTCCCCCACGCGCCCGCGGCGTCGGTCGGGCCGTCGCGGCCGTCGGTGCCGCCGCTGAGGAAGGCGACGGGGCGGGATGCGCCTTCGAGCGCGAGGGCCGCAGCGAGGGCCAGCTCCTGATTGCGCCCGCCCTTCCCCGCGCCCCGCACGGCGACGGTGGTCTCCCCGCCCCAGAGCAGACACACCGGCGCGTCGCGCACGGCAAGCGCCGCCTCGGCCTGCCGCCGCCCCACCTCGCGCGCCTCGCCGGTGACGCGGTCCGACACGATGCGGACGGCGTAGCCCCGGCGCCCGGCTTCGGCCGCCGCCGCCCGAAGCGCGTCCCGGTTGCTCCCGATCAAAACGGTCAGCGCCCGTTCGAAGGCGGGCCGGCCGGGCTTCGGCGTCTCCATCGACGGGTCTTCGCGTCCCCGACGCAGATGCATGCGCACCGAGGCCGGCGCCTTCTCCCACAGGTCGAACTGTTGAAGGACGAGCACGGCGTCGCGGAACGTCGTTCGGTCGGGGACGGTGGGGCCGCTCGCGATGACGGAGAGGTCGTCCCCGACGACGTCCGAGAGCGCGGGAGCGAGCACGGTCGCCGGATAGGCCGCCTCCGCCAGCCGCCCCCCCGCAATGCGGGAGACGTGCTTGCGCACGGTGTTCATCCGGCCGATGTCCGCGCCGCTCCGGAGGAGAAGCCGGTAGAGCGCCCGGGCGTCGCCGAGCGTGATCCCCTCGGCGAAAGCGGACCACAGCGCCGAGCCGCCGCCGGAGAGCAAAGCGATGAGCGCGTCGTCGGGACCGCAGCCTTCGGCGAGCGCGAGCGTACGAAGCGTCGCCGCCACCCCCGAAGCGTCGGGGAGCGGGTGGCCGCCCTCGGCCACGGCGATACGCCGGGGACGCGGCAACCCTTCGGGGAACGTCTCGGGGTAGCCGTGCGGGACGACGACGAGCCCTTCCGTGAGCGCGTCGCCGAGCCTGGCTTCGATCGCGCCCGCCATCGCCATCGCCGCCTTGCCCGCACCCACCACCACGATCCGCCGGAACGCGCCGGGGGGGCCGAGCATCCGCTCGAAGTCGAGACGGTCGAGAAGCGCGCCGGGGCGAACCCCGCGAAGCGCGGCGTGGTATAGGGCACGGACGTCGTGCACACGATCGGTCATGAGGGCCTCTGAGATGAGCCAGGGGGGACGCACGCAAAATAAGCCTTTCGCACCGACGAGGACAGCCACTGCTTTCGGCCTCCTCCTGCTCCTGATCGCCCTCCGCCCCGCGCCGCTTCGCGCACAGCCCCTCCGCCCGGCATACACCGACACGCTCCGCGCGCTCGTCGTCTTCGCCCGCTTCAGCGACGACCGCTTCCCCGGCGACCCCTCGCTCAACGCCCGCGATTGGCCCGTCACCGGCGCGCCCGAACGACCGCCCGCCTTCGCCCGCCGGCTCCTCGCCCCCTCGCCCGAGCCGCCCTTCCCCGACAGCTCGCTCACCGCGTACTTTTTCACCCAGTCGAACGGTCGCTTCCTCCTCTTCGGCGACGTCCTCGACTCGATCATGGTCAGCCTCCATCCGGAAGCCCATTATCACCGCCCGAACGGCGGCTACGGCGACCTCACGCGGGAACTCCTCGACCGCCTCGACCGCGCAGGCTTCGACTTCACTCCGTACGATCACAACCGAGACGGCCGTCTCGACCACCTCTTCGTCATCCTCCGGGGCGACTCGAAACGCGACGACAAGACCTTCGCATGGACGGGCGTCTCGTGCCTCGACGCCCGGTGCGGACCCGGTCCCCCGCACGGCCCGCCCCGCGAGCGGCCCATCCATGACGGCCTCGAAGTGGACTGGAACACCTCCGGCTCGATCATCCTCCACCGCACGCCGGGCAACGTGCTCCCGTATCATTATCTCATCCGGATGATGGCGCACGAACTCGGGCACGACCTGTGGGCGGAGTTCTTCGTCCACGTCCCGGCGATCGTCGCGAACGACGCGCCGCTCCGAAGCAACCGCTCGCCGCGCGGCACGGACGCCCTCGGATACGCGCTCATGGCCGGGGCAGGCGGCGGGCGAGACTGCCGGGGCGATCAGACGATCTCGGCCTTCGAACGCGACCTCCTCGGGTGGATCGACTGTGAAACGACGACCGAAGGGCGCGACGGGATCCGCCTGACGGACCTCTATACGACTTCGGCGTGCGTCAAAATCCCCCTCGAGAACGACGCGCGCGGGCGGACGCTCTACCTCACGAACCGGCAGCGCCTCGGCCCCTTCGACCGGCTTCGACGCGCGGGCGCCTTCGGACAATACGACTTCGGGCTCCTCCGCACCGCCGGCCTCCTCGTGACGATGCGCGAAGGCGTGCGCTTCGACGTGCTTCCCGCCGACGACAACCTTGACCTCTCGATCTTCGATGCGGACTATGACGGCGACCTCTTCGGCCCCGGCACGAAACGCCAACTCACCCCGTGGACCCGCCCGAACATGAGCGGCTTCACCCGCTATCCGCCCGGCTTCCGCCCCGACTGGCGCGCCCTCGACGACGTTCGATACACCGGCGCACCCGGCGGCGAGATGGCCTTCGACCTCGTCGAGGATTTCCGGGAGCGCCCCGTCATACGCGCCGACTCGTGGATCGGCGACGAGACGAAAGGCTTCACCTTCACCCGTCCGATGCGCGTCACGAACCGGAGCACACTGACCCTCGGCACGAAGCTGACCTTCGCGCGCGCGCTCCGCCTCGAGCCCGGCGCGACGGTCGTCGTCTCTCCGAACGCGCTCGTGACCATCCCCCCCGGCGGCCTGCTCGACCTCAAGGCGGGCGCGCGCGTCGTGGTCGAAGGCACGCTCGTGCTCGACGGGCTCCTCGGCTTTACTCCCGGCGCTATGCTCATCGCCCGAGACGGCGGACGCATCGTCTCCCGCGTCGCCCGCAAAACCGTCCGGTGACTACCGCTCGCGCTTATAGAGATACGCCAGGGGCGCCAGGCGGCTGCCTGCCGCATCGGCCACGGCGAACGTATTGTCGCCGCCCCAGATCTCCGCGCCGCCGACCTCGCCCGCCTTGTTGAGCGCGTAAAACTTCACGTTGAATTTCGGGCGTCCCCGGTCGTCGAGCAGGTAGGCGAGCCGCGTGTGATCGACGATGCGTTGACAGGCATACAGGCAGGCTTGCTCGGGGCTGTCGCCCATGCGCATCCGCTCGACGATGAGGAAGCTGCACAGGTTTTCGAGGTTCGCTTCGCCGCGTCCCGTCGAGCCCGCCGCGCCGACCTCGTTGTCCACGTACAGCCCCGCGCCGATGATCGGCGAGTCGCCCACGCGCCCGGGGATCTTGAAGGAGAGCCCGCTCGTGGTGGTGACGCAACTGATGTTGCCCGAGAGGTCGATGGCCGAGCAATGGATCGTCCCCCAGTGCCGCTCGACTTCTTCGAGGTTCGCGCCGATGTCCCGGTCCGTCGGCTTGTGCGGCGGGAGGTAATCGTCCCTGTTCGAGAGCGTCTCTTTCCACCGGACCCACATCTCCCGCGCCTTGTCGGTGAGGAGGTCTTCGATGGGGAACCCGTGCATGCGGGCGAAGTCCTGCGCGCCTTTGCCCACGAGGAGCACGTGGTCGGTGCGTTCGAGCACCATGCGCGCCACCTTCGAGGGATACTTCACCCCTTCGAGCGCGCCGACGGCGCCGGCGCGGCCCGTCGGCCCGTGCATGACGGCGGAGTCGAGTTGCACGACGCCGTTTTCGTTCGGCAGCCCGCCATAGCCGACCGTCACGTCCTCCGGATCGCCCTCCACGATATTCACCCCGGCGATGACCGCGTCGAGCGCGTCGGCGCCCGAACGAAGCACCTCGACGGCCTTTTCCACGGCGCGCGTTCCGTTTCGGCTCGAGATGGCTATCGGCCCGGCGAAGGCTTTCCGTGGGGCGCGGGCCGCCGCTTCGCCCACCACGCGGGCGCCGGGCACGAAGGCGGCCGCCACGCCGGCAAGCGCTCCTTTTTTCAGAAAATCACGTCGGGATGAAGATGGTTTCAGGGACATTTCGCTACCTCCTCGGTCGCTCATGTGGGTTGACGAAAACGTGTGGGACGCCCCTCCGCGAAAGCGCCGGCGAGCAAGGTACGCGCCCGGAACGGAGGAATGCAAAAGGGCCGCTCCGCAATGCCGGATCGAAGCCGCCAATATTCTCCGGTGCTTCCCTCGAAATGCTCACGGCGGGGCGTTATCTTGTCCCGTCCACTCTGCTCACTCGCCGGAGGCCCTCATGTCCGATCCCGCAACCGCTTCCCCGCTCACGGCCCGTCACGACCGCCTCGCCGGCGCCCTGTCCGACGCCGGTCTCGATGCGCTCGTGCTCAACCCGAGCCC
This sequence comes from Rhodothermales bacterium, assembly GCA_026984335.1. Classification (GTDB taxonomy): domain Bacteria; phylum Bacteroidota; class Rhodothermia; order Rhodothermales; family ISCAR-4553; genus JALSSK01. Next base: position 3,346 of record JALSSK010000187.1, on the reverse strand, counting down.
GAGCCTCACCTACTTGACCGGCCTTCACTTTCACCTCAGCGAGCGTCCCGTGGTCGGCATCTTCACGCCCGGGGGCGCGCCGGCGCTCGTGTTGCCCGAACTCGAAGCGCAGAAGCTCGAAGGGGCGCCGTTCCGGGCGAAAGCCTTCACGTATTCGGAGGACCTCTCGACGTGGGGCCCGGCATTCCGGGAGGCCGCCGAAGCCGCCGGCATCGAGGGGAAAAGGGTGGGTGTGGAGCCGCGCAGCCTTCGGGTGCTCGAACTGCGGTTGCTCGAAAAGGCTGCGCCGGATGCCGCGTTCGTCTCCGGCGAGGACGCCGTGGCCGCGCTCCGCATGCGGAAGGACGAAGCGGAACTCGCGCTCATGCGAAAGGCCGTCGTCATCGCACAGAACGCCCTCGAAGCCACCCTCCCCGCCGTCAGACCCGGCGTGACCGAGCGCGAGATCGCCGCCGAGCTGATCCTCCACATGCTCCGCGAGGGCAGCGACGGCGAGCTTCCGTTCCAGCCGATCATCGCCTTCGGGGCGAACAGCGCCAACCCGCACGCCGTCCCGACCGACTATGCCCTTCAAATGGGCGATCTCGTGCTCTTCGACTGGGGCGCGAACGAGCGCGGCTATTTCTCCGACCTGACGCGCACGTTCCGCATGGGCGGGGTCGATCCGGAACTGGCGAAGATCGCGGATATCGTGCGGCGGGCAAACCGCGCCGGTTTCGAAGCCGCAGGCCCCGGCGTTCCGGCCGGCGTCGTGGACGACGTCGCGCGGAAAGTGATCGAAGATGCCGGATACGGCGAATACTTCGTTCACCGCACGGGACACGGGCTTGGCATGGAGGTCCACGAGGAACCGTACATCCGGGGCGACAACGAGCGGCTGCTCGACGTCGGGATGACCTTCACCATCGAGCCCGGCATCTACCTCCCGGGTCGCGGCGGCGTCCGCATCGAGGACGACGTGGTGATCACCGAGGACGGCGCCGAGAGCCTGAGCGACCTCCCGCGCGGCCTCCTTCCGCTCGGCTGAAGCGCGCCGGTCAGAGCAGTCCCGCCAGAAAGTCGAGCATGCGGATCTGCGCTTCGAGGTGGCCGCGCCGGGCCTCCACGTTGACGTACGGGATCCCGTGTTTTCCGCAAAAGACCGAGAGCGAGCCGTCGTCCGTGGCGTGGGCGTTGTCCTGAAGCACCACGTTGAACCCGCCCTTTTTCAGCTTTTCGAAGAGGGTGCGGTCCGTCACGAAGAAGAAGTCGTCCGGGTCGCTTCCCTCGACGATGAACACGTCGGCGGCGTCCGCCTCATAGGCGCCGCCCTCCGCATAGCTCTTCGCCGAATAGTCCCCCTCGGTATTGTTGTGCAGCGTCACGACGACGGAGAGCGCGGCAAGATCATAAGTCTCGATGAGATCATCGGCGAAGCGACGAACCACGGCGAACGCCGCCTCGCTGTAAGGGCCGTACCGCCGGAGCGACGCCTCCGCCCCCGCGTCGGTGAACATCCGGTTCGGGTCGAACTCGTACGTCGTCCCGTCGAGGGTAAAGATGATGTTTCGGCGATCGGCGTGCTGGAGTTCTATGACGCGCCCGCCGCGCCGCCGGATCACGTCGAGGCCGGCCTGCACGGAGGTGTTCTCGTCGTCGTGGACGTTGATGTACGTCGGACCGGCACGTTCCGCCCGGTGCGTCACCACGGCCACCGAATCCGCTCCGAGCCTTGCCGACCGGTGGTGTTCCGTGAGCGAGGGAGGAGCGCCGCATCTCGCAAGGAGCGGCGCAAGCACGAGCAGGGGAAGCAGATGGAGCAGATGGGGTTCGGTCGGCATGGCGGCGTCTCGGCGCGTCGGTGCATGGGAAGATGAAGCCGGGAAGATACGACGCCGACATGGAAATCGCCCCGGCGACCCTTGCGACCTAACCTTCCACACCGCATTTTCCCCCGGATCGCACGCCTTTCACCTCTCCACCGTCCCGCCCCATGGTTTTCGCCGCCCTCTTTCCCATCACCGACCCGACGGCGCTCTTCGCTTTTCTCGCCGCCCTCATCGGGCTCATCTTCCGGCTCAGCACCCTCCCGGCCCTCCAGAGGTTCTTCAACTACCTCCCGCCCGTCATCTGGGCGTACTTCCTCCCGATGTTCGCCACGACCTTCGGTATTTTGCCCGATGCCAACCCGGTCTATACGTGGATGTCCCGGTATCTGCTGCCGTTCTCCCTTTTTCTGCTGATGATGACCGTGGACCTGCAGGCGATCCTGCGGCTGGGCAAGACGGCGCTCCTGATGATGCTGGCCGGCACGCTGGGCATCGTCATCGGCGGACCGGTGGCGTACTTCATTTTCAAAGGGTTTTTGCCCGGAAACGCCTGGGAAGGGCTGGCGGCGCTCTCGGGGAGCTGGATCGGCGGCACGGCGAACATGGTCGCCATTCAACAACACGTCGAGTCGACCTCGCTCGTCCCGACCACCGTCGATCTCGGGCCGATCATCGTGGTGGACACCGTGGTCGGCTACGGGTGGATGGGAGTGCTCATTTTTCTGAGCGCGTTCCGGGACCGATTCAACCGCTGGGTCGGCGCGGACACCCGCTTCGTGGATGAACTGCACCGGAAACTCCAGGCGCTCGACACCACGCGCACCCCGCTCGGCATCAACGACCTCGCGGTGATCGTCGGTCTCGGCATGGCGGCGACGGTGCTCAGCCGCCTCGCCGGAGCCGCCGTCCCGGCCATCCGCCTCTCGGCCGAAGCGCCGTCGCTCATCAGCGGCACCACGTGGGCCATCCTCATCGTGGTCACGCTCGGACTGCTCCTCTCGTTCACCCGGCTTCGCAAGCTCGAAGCGCCCGGCGCCTCACGCATCGGCTATTACGCCCTGTACCTGTTGCTCGCTTCCATCGGAGCCCGCGCGAACCTCGGAGCCGTCGTCGATGCGCCGTTGTATCTGCTCACGGGGGTGGTCTGGATCTCGATCCACATCGCCATCCTGATCCTGGCCGCCAGGCTCCTCCGCGCGCCCATGTTCTTCGTGGCGACCGGCAGCATGGCCAACGTCGGCGGGGCGGCGAGCGCGCCCATCGTGGCGGAAGTCTACCTTCCGGCGATGGCGCCGGTGGGGCTGCTCATGGCCGTGGCGGGCTACATCCTCGGCATCTACGCCGCGCTCGGGTGCGCCGAGATCCTCCGGTTCCTCAGCACGCTCTGACGCCCCGTATCACGAGGACCGGCCGTTCGCGACCGAAGCGGCCAGGTTCTCCGCTTCGAGGATCAGCGACTCGATGGCCGTAAGCCCCTGATGCCAGAACCCGAGGTCCGTCAGGTCCACGCCCAGCTTTTCGACGAGCCTGTGCGGCCA
>JALSSK010000186.1 GCA_026984335.1 Rhodothermales bacterium | reverse complement strand
ACGGGCGCGCAGCACAGGGCATCCGGGGGCGCGACAAACCTCGTGCGTGAAGCCGGAAACACCGCCGGCATTCGTCCCAGAGGAACGTCAGCATCGAGGGGGTGAGCTTGAGAGGGGAAGACGGAAAGACGCTCATAAGGCAGGAGGGGGTTAAGGCGTTAAACACGGAAGGGGTGGAAAACGTAACCACGCCCAACATAAAAACCCCCCTGCCCCAACCCGGACATTTTCAGGTCCGGGTTGGCGGCTCCTCTCATAATATGCGTCCCTCGCCCCCGTATCGTCTCGCCAGCGCGCGCGCTTCTTCGGCCATGCGGGCCGCCAGTTCGGGGGGTTCCAGCACCGTCAGCCCCACACCCCAGCTCTGGCAGAAGGCGCGAACGGCCTCCAGGCCTGCCGCCTCGAACGAGACCACCATGCGCCCGTCCTCTCGCCGTTCCTCGATTCGTTGCGAGGGGTGATACAGCTTGCGCTCGAAATACGGCGCGCGGTCCTTTTCGACGAGCAGCCGAACGGTCGTCACCTCCCCGGCCAGCGCCCCGAATCGATCTCGAAAATAATTTTCCGGGTCGAAGTCGCCGGGCGGGCTGAAAAACCGGTCGGTCTTCTCGATGCGCCGGATGCCCGCCAGCGCGAAGTCGCGGAAGCCCCGTCGTTTGTGGCACCAGGCCACCACCACCCACGATCCGCCCGGCATCCCGATGAGCAGCGGATCGATGACGCGCCCCCGGGTATAGGTATTCGATTGCGCCGTGTGATAGTCGATGCGCACCGTGCGGTTCTCCTCGATGGCCCGGCTGAGCGTCCGGAAGACGTCGGCGTCGATGGGGCTGAATCCCATGGGGCCGAAGTGCCAGTGCGCGGGCTGATCCTCCAGGCTGAACGAATAGACGTGCGGGGCCAGTTCGGTGAGCAGTTTGTCGAAAGCGCGTTGGAGCGGAGCGCCGAGGGGCGTGGCAAGGAGCGTCGCCCGGGCCGCTTCCGCCGCCACGGCCAGCGCCAGGGTTTCCTCTTCCGTGAACGTGACGTCCCGGAGCGTGGCGCTGCGGTGGATTTCCGGAATGAAGAAAAGTTTCTTCCGGCCCTGCCGGGTCTCCTCGACCGGCGCCCCCCTTTCCCGAAGGAATTGGATCAAACGACGCGCGTGACGCTCGGTGACGTCGAATCGCCCGGCAATCTGCGCGAGTGTCAGGTGATGCCCCTCATCGAAGAGGCTTCGGAGTTGCTGAAGGGTTCGGCGAGAAGGGGGCATGACGTCGTCTGGAAAGACCGCCGGGAAGGAACACGCCCAACCATAAGGAAATCCCGACGCAAATGATACGTGTTTTCGCGCCGGGGGGCTTCGGAGAGAGGGACCCGTTTCCGCTCCGGCTCATAGAACACAGCGTTCCCCGCCCGGGATTCCGCGTCGTGTGCGCGGTCGCCGGTTTGCTCACGTGCCCGTCCGCTTCCATGCCGTCTCCGTGGATCATACTCGTCGTCGCGCTGATGGCCGGGGGCTGTGTGCGCGCCGGGCCGGACGGCGCCGTACGCCCGGCTCCCGACGCCCGCATCGAGGTCGACAACCGCAATTTTCAGGACGTGACGCTGTATGTGATCCGGGGCGGCGCGCGGATCCGCCTCGGGCGGGTGAGCGGCGTCGGCACGGCCGTCTTCACCATCGCCGGAGACCTGCTGCGGGGCGGGCGCGCCCTTCGCTTCATCGCCGACCCGGTGGGCAGCCGCCGCCTCGCGCTCGACGAGCAGCGCCACGTTTTTCCCGGCGACGTGGTGGCGCTCGTGATCCCGCCGTCATAGCTTCCGGGCATGCGTGGAGGAGGCTTTGCATTCCCCCCGTCCCCTTGATGCTTGCCGGGGCGCGCCCTACCTTGATGCAAACACATCCCGGAAATCAGCGTGTGGCGCATGGTCATGGCGGAAGGTCTTTTTCTGGTGGGTACGGCCCGCGGCGTCGGAAAAACCTTGATCGGCGTCGGGATCGTGGCGTTGCTTCGGGAGATGGGCGTCGACGCTACGATGATGACGCCCATCTCGACCGGCGACTCGGGCAAGAATGCAGCGTCGCTCCTGCGCGAGATCGGTGTGGAGGCGCCCCGGAGGCTGGTTATGCCCATCACCTTCGAGACCCCGGCGGCGCCGTACGTGGCCAGCCGGATCGAGCGCAAGCCGATCCATCTGCGGAAGGTGCTCGACGCCTATCACGAGCTCCGGGAGCAGGGCAAGTTCGTGGTCGTCGAAGGGGGGGGCGTGCTGGTGCCCATCGCGCGCCGGTACGACGTGATCGACCTGCTCAAGGATTTCGAACTGCCCTCGATCATCGTCGGGCGCACGGGACGCGGCACGCTCAACCATTGCATCCTCACGCTGCGCATGCTCCTGGTCATGGGCGTGCAGCCGCTCGGCTTCGTGCTCAACGGCTACGGCCAGTACGGCGACGGTTTCGCCGAGTCGCTCAACCCCGAGGCGTTGCGCGAACTGGCCGCGCCCACGCCCGTGCTCGCCACGCAGGAATGGCGGCCCGAGTATCAGGAGGACCTGCCGGCGTTCATCCGCGCGCTCCGGCAACAGCCGGACCTGATGGCGATGCTCAGACGCCTCACCGAAACCGGTTCGGCGGAGACACGCGCCTCCGGGACGCCCGTCACGCCCGATGCGGGCGGCGAATGAATCCCCCGAAGCCCGCCGCAGGATCCTTTCGACGGAGGCTCCGTTCATCGGCTTTCGAACCGATCACCCGCCTTTTTTTCGCACGCATCCATCGTTAACCGCAAACGGGGCCGGACCGCGCCCCCACCGTTCCCATGACTCAAAGCGAGCGCGTCGTCTATGCGACGCAGGCAAAACCCCTGCAAAAGCAGATCGAGGCTTTGTTGAAGGACGCGCCGAAGCGCGAGGTCGCCGGCGTCGTGCACGCGGTGATCGTGCCGGATGCGAACCTGATGAGCGGCGGCGCGACGGCGGCGGAGGTCTACCGCACGCTCGAAGGCCGGAGGTACGACACCATCATCCTCATCGCGCCGAGCCATACGGGCGCCTTCGAGCGCATCACCATCTGCAGCCTCGACGACTACCGGACGCCGCTCGGCACGCTGAAGGTGCACGACAAGATGCGCAACGAGCTCTGCGACGAGGACGACGACATCTTCCTCGACGACACCGGTCATTTCCACACGGACGGCATCGACGTGCAGCTGCCGTTCCTTCAGACGATCCTGCCGCCGTTCGACATCGTGCCCATCGTGATGGGGGCGGAGACGCCGGAGCTGTGCAAAGAGCTCGGGCACGCCGTCGGCGAGGTGATGTACAACCGGCGGACGCTGGTGGCGGCGTGCGCCAACGTGGTGGAGGCTTCGGAGGAGGCGCTCCAGGAAATGCGCGCGGCACTCGAAGCGCTCGACGTGCCGCGCCTGATGGCGCTGTTCAACGGCGAGCGGGTGCGCATGGAGG
>JALSSK010000185.1 GCA_026984335.1 Rhodothermales bacterium | reverse complement strand
GCGCGCCAGCTCGCGGTCGCCCTGGAGCACGTGCACCTCCACCGAAGGCTGGTTGTCCGAGGCCGTCGAGAAGATCTCGCTCTTGCGCGTGGGGATCGTCGTGTTGGCCGGGATGAGCACCGTCATCACGCCTCCGAGCGTCTCGATGCCCAGGTTCAGCGGCGTCACGTCGAGCAGCAGCACGTTCTCCACTTCACCGGAGAGCACGCCGCCCTGGATGGCCGCGCCGATGGCCACCACCTCGTCCGGGTTGACCGACTTGTTGGGCTTCCTCCCGAAGAACTCCTCGACCACCTGTTGCACCTTCGGGATCCGCGTCGAGCCGCCCACGAGGATCACCTCGTCGATGTCGCTCTTGCTCAGCTTCGCATCCTTGAGCGCCTTCTCCATCGGCGGGATGGTGCGGCTGATCAGGTCGTCGACGAGTTGCTCGAACCTGGCCCGCGTCAGGTCCATCGTCAGGTGCTTCGGCCCCTCCTGCGTGGCCGTGATGAAGGGCAGGTTGATCGTCGTCTGCGTGGCGCTCGAAAGCTCGATCTTGGCCTTCTCCGCCGCCTCCTTGAGCCGCTGCAGCGCCATGGCGTCCTTGCGCAGATCGACGCCCTCGGTCTTCTGGAACTCGTCGGCGATGTAGTTGATCAGGCGCTGGTCGAAGTCGTCGCCGCCGAGGTGAGTGTCGCCGTTGGTGGACTTGACCTCGAAGACGCCCTCGCCCAGTTCGAGGATCGAGATGTCGTACGTGCCGCCTCCGAGGTCGAACACCGCCACCTTCGCCTCTTTGTTCTGTTTGTCGAGGCCGTAGGCGAGGGCGGCGGCGGTCGGTTCGTTGATGATGCGGCGCACTTTCAGCCCGGCGATCTCACCGGCTTCCTGCGTGGCCTTGCGCTGCGCGTCGTTGAAGTACGCCGGCACCGTGATCACCGCCTCCGTAACCGTTGCGCCGAGGTATTCTTCGGCGGTGTGTTTGAGCTTCTGGAGGATCATCGCCGAGATTTCCTGCGGCGTGTAGACGCGGTCGCCGATCTCGACGCGGGCCGTCCCGTTCTCGCCCTTAACGACCTTGTAGGGCACCGTTTTCATCTCTTCGGTGACCTCGTCGTACTTACGCCCCATGAAGCGCTTGATCGAGAAGATGGTGTGCTCGGGGTTGGTGATGGCCTGCCGTTTGGCCGGCGCGCCTACGAGGCGCTCGCCGTCTTTCTTGAAGGCGACGACGGAGGGGGTCGTGCGCGCGCCTTCGGGGTTGGTGATGACGATGGGTTCGCCGCCTTCCATGACGGCTACGACGGAGTTCGTCGTGCCCAGGTCAATGCCGATAATCTTGCTCATAGCGATCGTTTGGGGTTGAGTCGTGTCAGTGGAGCTCGTCTTGAGGTCCCGGCTTTTCCGAGCGGGTGGTCCGATGTGCGCCTTCATCAAGAACAATGCCGCTTTGAATGCCCCGCCACATTGACAGAGGGCGCCCCCTCAAGCAGGCCCGCAGGGTCTCGTCCCCGACAGATCGGCGGGGTCGGGCCGAGGCTTCTGAAAGGATTTCATGCGAACGGACCGGCCTTGATGGTCCGCGTGAGGCCCCCGGCGCTCCCGAAAAAGGGATGGCGAAGGCATGAAGCGGCGAGATATTGGCCATTCTTGTTGAAGAAAGGGCCGATTCGCCGGCATTGCCGCCAAATCTTCAAGGTCGGGGTGAGGGGAGTAAGGAGACAAAGGGCGGCGTTTCATATATTCCCGATGTCCACACCCCGCCCTCGATGAAGTACGTACCCAATACCATAACCATCATCCGCATCCTGGTGACGCCGGTTTTGCTGGTGTTTCTGATGACGGATACGCTGTGGGGCTATGCGTGGGCGCTGGGGCTTTTCATCCTCGCTTCCATCTCCGACTACCTCGACGGCAAGCTCGCCCGTTCTTTCGAGGTGCATTCGAGGCTCGGTCAGTTCCTCGATCCTTTCGCCGACAAGGTGCTCGTGCTCGGGACGTTCGTGGCGCTGGCCGTGCTCATCCCCGAGACGGCGCCCTGGTGGGGAGTGGCGCTCATCGGCTTGCGCGACCTCATGGTGACGAGCCTCCGCGCCTGGGCCGAAGCCAACGGGCGCTCGATCCGGACCCTCGGCGTCGCCAAAGCCAAGACGACCGTGCAACTCGTCTTTCTCATCGGCATCCTCATCGTGATGACGGCCTCGAAGATGGAGGGGCGCATCGGAGCCGTGGGCCGGGACATCCTCGAAAGCCCTTTCCCGTTCTACATTTTCTTTTTCGTGGTGCTCTTCACCCTTGCGACCGGCGCCGTGTACTTCTTCCGAATGGAACATCAACCCCACGCGAGGCAGAATGGCTGAGACGATTGGTTCGACGGCGCGTCGCCTGGCCGCCGCTTTGCTCCGGATCGGAGCGGTCGCGTTTTCGCCGGAGAAGCCGTACACGTGGGCCTCGGGTTTGCGTTCTCCGATCTATTGCGACAACCGCGTGACGATGGCGTATCCGCCGATCCGCCGCGCCATCACGGAAGGATTTGCCGAGATCATCGCGCGCGAGGGACTCGCCCCCGAGGCCGTCGTGGGGACGGCTACCGCCGGCATCCCGCACGCCGCCTGGCTGGCCGAGCGCCTCGAGCTGCCGATGGCCTACGTGCGCTCGAAGCCGAAGGCGCACGGACGGGGCAACCGGGTGGAGGGACGCCTCGAAGCGGGCGCGAACGTCGTCGTCGTCGAAGACCTCGTCTCCACCGGCATGTCCTCCGTGGCCGTGGTCGAAGCCCTCCGCGCCGCCGGGGTCCGGGTGGAAGCCGTGCTGGCCATCTTCTCGTACGGTCTGCCCGCCGCCCGCGCCGCCTTCGACCGCGCCGCCGTGCCGCTGCATACGCTCACCGGCTTTGCCGCGCTCCTCGACGTCGCCCGCGAGACCGGCGCGCTCGCGCCCGGGGCCGTCGCCTCGCTCGAAGCCTGGCGTCGCGATCCGGAGGCGTGGTCGAAGGCGCATGCTCTCGAACCGATAACATGACCGCTGAACTGCTTACCATTGGCGACGAGCTCCTCATCGGGCAGATCGTAAACACGAACGCCGCATGGATCGGCGAGCGGCTGAGCCTGATCGGCGTCGAGGTCGTGCGCATGGTCACCGTCGGCGACGGCGAGGCGGTGATCTGCGCGGCCATCGAGGAGGCGGTCGCACGCGCCGACGTGGTGATCCTCACCGGAGGTCTCGGCCCGACGCACGACGACGTGACCCGGAACGCGCTCGCCCGCGCCTTTGGCGTCCCGCTCGTGTACGATGAGCAAATGTTCGAGGCGGTGAAGGAGCGCTTCGCCGGGCGCGGGTATGCGATGCCGGAGAGCAACCGTACGCAGGCGCTCCGGCCCGCCGGCTTCGAGGCGCTGCCAAACCCGGTCGGGACCGCCCCGGGGCTGTGGCGCGCCGGGGCGAAGGACGGGCCGGGCCGCGTGGTGGCGGCGCTCCCGGGCGTGCCGCATGAGATGA
>JALSSK010000184.1 GCA_026984335.1 Rhodothermales bacterium | reverse complement strand
ACCTACGATAAGGATAGTTATCAAAGGTTGGAGAAGAAAAAACACCCCGCCCCCGGAGAAAGCCTGCGATGAACGAACCGTCACGAGCCCTTGATCGGACCGAGCATCATCCGCTCACCGGCGCCGACCCCTCACGAGACCTGCTGGCGCTGTACCTCCAGCGTTTCGACCGGCCCCACACCCGCAAGGCGTATCGGAACGATCTCGTGCACTTCTTCGGGCAAGCCCCCGTCACCTATGAAATGGCGCGGAGCATCACCTTCGTCGACCTCAATGCCTACCTCACCAGTCTGGAAAACGATCAGTACAAAGCGTCGACGATCAAACGGAAACTTGCCGCCATTCGAGGCTTTTTCGACTGGCTGCTGGCCCTGGGCGCACTCGAACACAACCCGGCGCATCGACAGCTGCTTCGCAGGGTACGCAGCACCTCGCAACGCGACCGACCCATCATCAGCCTGACGAAAGAACAGGCACAGGCGCTGATCCATGCAGCCGAACGGCGAAGCAAGACGGGCCCACGGGACCGCGCGCTCGTCATCACACTGCTTCACTGCGTATTGAGACGCTCGGAAGCGGCAGCCATGGACGTCGAGCACATCAAGCCCCTCGGCAAATACTGGATCCTCGAACTTCCTTTCACCAAAGGAGGCGCCGACCAGTACATCAAGATGCCGAACCACGTTTATGAGGAGATCGAACACATGAAGGATCACTACAATATTTCTTCGGGTCCTCTCTGGCGCTCGCTCAGCAACAACAATTACGGCGGCCGTCTTTCTACCCACTCAATTTACACCATAATAAGGGATACGGCGCGTCTCGCCGGTCTGCCCGACATCGGAGCGCATACGCTCCGTCATACCGGCTGCACGCTGGCTATAGAGGCCGGCGCCTCACTGCAACAGGTGCAATCACATGCCCGGCACAAAAACATTGAAACAACGATGATTTACATCCATCAAAGTGATCGCCTCAGAAACAGCGCCGCAGACTTCATCGACCTTAAAAAAACCTGAATACTCATGCAATTCTTTCGTCCCAAACCACCACAAATTACCGTCCACGAACTCAAACGCCTGAGGGATGAAGGCGCGTCGTTTTTATTAATCGACGTGCGACAGCCCGAGGAACGGGAAATTGCCACCATCGGGGGCATGAACATCCCGCTCTCCGAGTTGTCGGAGGGGCTGGATCAACTCAAGGATCGACGAGACGAGAGGATCGTCGTGTACTGTCGTTCCGGAGCCAGGTCGGACAACGCCGCCGCATTCATGATGTCTATGGGGTTTACCCGGGTATACAACCTGCAGGGCGGAATACTGGCCTGGAGCGCTGAAATCGACCCATCCATCCCCCTCTACTAAACCGCAGGCGGACCTTGCCGGAACTGCCCGTCATCGTTCTCACCGGCCCGACGGCCGTAGGCAAAACGTCGCTTTCGATCCAGCTGGCGCAGGCGCTCCATACGGAGATCATCTCCTCCGACAGTCGCCAGATCTATCGAGAAATGACCATCGGCACGGCCAAACCCTCGCCGGAAGAACTTGCATCCGTGCGCCATCACCTCATCGACGAGCGCCATCTCCCGGAACCCTACTCGGCCGGCATCTTTGCGAACGAGGCGACGCGTTTGATCGAGGCCCTGCACAGGAAGGGTAAAATCCCCCTTGTTGTGGGCGGCTCGACGCTTTACCTCCACGCCCTGCTATACGGATTGTCCGACATCCCTTCTATCGATAGAAGCGTAAGGGCCGCCTTGCAGCAACGACTCATGACGGAAGGCCTGGAAGCACTCTATCATGAACTAATGTTGCTGGACCCACAAACTGCTCTCGCACTGGACCCGCATAATACACAACGTATAGTGCGAGCACTAGAGGTATACCATGGAACCGGGCGCCCCCTCTCCTCCTTCCATACAACACCGGCAAAACAGCATCGTTACAGCTTCTATACATATGTGCTTTTTCGAGACCGGGAAGGATTATACGAACGCATCAATAGGCGCGTAGATAAGATGATGGAAAACGGACTGGAGCATGAGGTAAAAGCAATAATCTCTTCCGGCATTGATCCAGACACGATTGTTCTAAAAACCATCGGCTACAAGGAAGTTGTCTCTCGACTCCGAGACCGAATCTCACAAACAGAAATGCTGAGGCTCATCAAGCGCAATACGAGGAGGTATGCCAAGCGGCAATTGACGTGGTTCAGAAGATACCCCTCATTCAATTGGGTCGATGCAGATGAATCAATCGATTTTATCGTTAACGATATTACGCGCATCATACGCTAATTTACACGCCAGGCGATGAGACTGTTTTTTTAAACACGGCCTCAGCTCGATCGCATGGCCCACCAACCGGAGGATTAGGCTTTCTAACAATAACTTCAACCGAATATACATAATTATATTCATCTACGATACTATGGGCGATCATATACGCCAGGCGCTCGATGAGATAGAATTTATTTCGAGTTATGATTCCCTTAACTATCCTGTATACTTTTTCATAGTCTACAGTTTTCTTCAAATCGTCATGTTCCGCGGCATCGCTGAAGTCAAGATCGATACTCACATCCACCTCGTATCTGCCGCCAATCTGGTGTTCCTCCTTCATCACACCATGGTGTGCATAAAAGACGGCATTGATCAAGCGAACCGTTCCGGTAGTCATTGGATTGTGCTTTAAAGCCCAAGGTTGTTTAACAAAGTCTCGTCTTCTTTCGAAAGGTCGCCATTCCGTCTTCTTTCCAGCATTTCCGAGACATAAAGGGTATTGTATATCCCGAGAATCATGTCGCTTCTTTTTCGATGCTCGTCGAAGTAGGCTGCCACTTCCTTATTGCGAAGTCTGTCATCCACATAGAGCGCTCGCGGACCGTGGGGGCCATCCTTCGCGAAACCCGGGAAACTCTTCTCGGGCTCGAACAACTTACCGCCGGTATGACATCCGAAACATTGGATCGGGGCTTTCAACTTTTTGGGAGGCGCAATGGTCTCTCCCGCCGGTTGCCCTTCGGATCCATAAATAAAAAAATCCCAGAATCCATCCGGGCGCTTGCTCATCACCGTCGTTTCAATCCGTGATGAATCCACCCAGTGCTCTCCGATAAACGTCGTCCCAACAGGATACAAGAGCCGTCGTCCATTGGCGAGGTACCCCCCAAGGGCGGCCTTCAGGGCCGCTTTCCTAACGTACACCCGCCTCAGCGCCGTGGTCATCACCCCTCTGACGTTCACATGAAACCACGACGAATCTCCGGGATGAAATGTAAGCCCTTCATATACAGCATTCAGGTCCGGATACGGATTTCGACGTTGATAATAGGTCTCCCGAATGAACGCAGAGAACTCATCCCAGTCTAGCGCCCCATCTTCCAAATATCCGTCCGTGATCAGTCGCGACAACAAGGGGGACCGGCGGATCTTATTCCGGTCGACAAAATATTTTCCATCTATTCGTCGAACGTAGCCTCCTTCAAAGGCATCCTCATCACGATCGGACAGATAAGCTCCAAAATAGTATCGCAGGAGCAACTCAGTATTGGATTTATCAAAATCTACGAACGCAAGACTGGATTCATCGGCTTTTCCTTTCTCGCTCTTACAGGAAATATTGGTCCATAACAACAGGGAGGTGATAATAATATATATGATCAAAAAAGCACCCCTTGTTCTATGCCACCTTCCAGGTACGATCCGATCCATGGTATGCCTCCGGTCCAGGGCCGCCCCTAAGGCTCAATGAAATACGGAGAGATGGGTATATGCGCCAGTGTAAGAAAGGCATTGATGCGCTGGAGAATCTCGGTCTCTTTGAGGGCGAGCAACCGTTGCGGGCCAAATTCTTCCACCGTAAATGAAGCCATCGCACTGCCATAGATGACGGCTCGCCTCAGGTGGTCGATGTCATAGCAATTCTTGCTTGCGAGATAGCCCGCAAAACCGCCCATAAAAGCGTCGCCGGCGCCCGTAGGATCCTGAATTTCTTCGAGGGGGTATGCTGGCGCGCTAAAGACGGCGCCGTCTGCGAAGAGCAGAGCCCCGTGTTCCCCTTTCTTGATGACGAGGATCTCGGGGCCGAGCGCGCGTATGATCCGCGCAGCCTTGACCAGGTTCGGTTCTCCCGAGAGTTCGCGTGCCTCGGCGTCATTTACGATCAGGCAGTCGATCCGCTCCAGCACCCGGCACAACCCTTCCGGCGTGTTCTCGATCCAGTAGTTCATCGTATCGCAGATCACCATATCCGGGCCATCCACCTGATCGAGAATCTCGCACTGGATGTCGGGATCGAGGTTGCCGAGACAGACCACCTTACTCTTACGATAGGCCTCCGGCACGGTCGGTTCAAAGTTCGCCAGCACGTTGAGGTGCGTAAAAAGCGTGTCCCGATCGTTCAGATCATAGTGATACTTCCCGCCCCATGAGAACGTCTTCTCGCCTTCTCGGACCTCGATCCCCTGGAGATCGAGGTCGCAGGCTTCAAGCATGCGCATATAGGACTCGGGGAAGTCGCCGCCGACCACTGCCAGCAGGCCCACCGGGCGGCTCAGGTACCTGGCCGCCATAGAAATGTACGTGGCGCTCCCGCCCAGAACGCGGCTCACCGAGCCGAAGGGAGTCTCTATCGAATCAACGGCGACGGTGCCTACTGCCAGTATGCTCACTTGATCAGGTCGGGTGGGTTATCGTGCGTTCAAACCTGACAAATATAAGGGCAACCCCGTCGAAAGCGAGCCTTACGGGAATGCATGTTGTATGAAATGAAGACTTCCCTCACCCTTCTCGGCGGAACCGCTCGGTCATTTTCTTGAAAAAAGTCACGGCCAGCGCGACCCGGAGCGCCTGAAACAGCGGGTCGAGAGCGCCGTTCATCCGCTTTTTGTGTGTCTGAACGGACGCTAAGAGCTCGTCCATGCCCTCTTTCGCTACCGTTTCGGCTTGCTGGACGAGCGTCTCGGCCAGCGCTTCCGTGCGGTGCACAACGTCCTCGCCCAACCGCCGCGCGCGATGAGGCAACTTTTCGCCCTGCCGGCTCACGTGATCCATGAGCTTCTGACCGACGTCTACGGCGTCATGCACGAGGTGCGCGCCCGTCTCGCGAGCAACCTTGCCCACATGGCCGGCCAGTCTTTGTGCGCGACGCCGGGCCCGGGCGGAAAGGGGCGCAGGTTGGGGCGTCAGCGCGCGCGTCAATGCGCCGCCGATGAACATACCCACGCCTGCCGCCAACAGCGTCGCCTGACCGGGATGCTCTCTGACCCATGCACGGGCGCGATCCCGGACTTCCCCCGGTTCGAGGCGCTCGATGTCGCCTCGTAAGCGCTCAATGGTTTCTCGCAGCCCCGCACGCATCGTATGGATTCGAGCGGAGGCTTCGTTCACCGTGCGTTCCCCGGCACGTTCGGCGCCGTCGGTCTCGGGAACCGCTTCCTTTACATCTACATCCACGCCTTGCCGTTCATCCATGACTTCACCTTATACCTTGCTGGATTCATAATCAGATCCGGACGCCGGCGCGCTCAGGATCGACGCAGCAGCACACCGAGAAAGACACCGACGGCGAAAGAACCAATGAGCGCGGCCGTCTGATGCTCGCGCACCCAGGCCCCCGGTGAGGCCGCGCGCAACATAGCCTTCGCATCGCCCGTCGTCTCCGTTTCGGACGTCGGAGCTGCTTCACCGGTTGCGTCATGGGCCGGGAGCTCCGTATCGGTTGCAGCGCCGCCCCGGATCCGTTCGGGTTGCATGGTGGTTTCTGGATAAGTTTTTGCCGGGAGCCCCGATGCGCCCCGTGAGCCGGTGTTGGGGGCGCGGGCTCCCCGATGTGATAACTCGCAAGCTTGATAACGTTCCTGAACGCTCTCGGGTTTTGACGGAAACGCGCACCCGATTGAGGAGCCGCTCTCAATTGTTCGAACAGGCGAGAAACCTGAGGGCTGAAACATGATTCATACCGTCACACGAAGAAGGGCCGTCAGCCGCACGACGACCGGACGCCCCGTTTCTCCCTTGACTCCAACGACAAAACCTGACGACTCTGTGCCTTCCATACGCTCTCTCGATCGTGCCTTGCCCGTTAGCCTCGTCCTCGTTGCGGTTCTCCTGTTGATCGGTCCCGAATTATCCGGAAGGCAATCCGCGCACGCGCAACGGGAACCCGAGTTGCCCGAAACCCTCTTTGCGGAAGGTTTCAAACTCTACGCCGAACATCTGTATGAGCAGTCCATCGAGGCGTTCGACGCTTTTCGTAAACGCTACCCGGATCACGTCAGCGCCCCGGAGGCCCTGTATTATCAGGCCGAGGCGGCGTTGACGTTGGGTCATGAGGAAGAAGCCATCCGGCTGTTCTCGCGGTTCCAGGAGCTTTATCCGGCGCATCCCCTGGCTTTTCAGGCGCGCCTTGCCCTCGGGAAACACTTCTACGAAGCGGGTGACTATGAGCGAGCCCTTCGCGTGCTTTCGGAAGTGCCGGCATCCAATCCTTTGCCGGATCCGGCTGCGAAAGCACTCTACTGGATGGGAGAATCCGCGATCCGTCTCGGTCGTATCGAGGAAGCCATCGGGTACTATCAACGCGCCGCCGATGCATACCGGGAGACCACCACGGCGCCCATCGCGCTGTACGCCATCGCCGTGGCGGAGGTCCAACGTGAGCGGTACGACGCCGCGGCCCGGGCTTTCGAACTCCTCGCCGCCCGGTATCCGAATTCCCCGTATGCGCAGAACATCGGGCTGGCGCTTGCGGAAGTCTACTATGAACTAGGCGACTATCCGCGGGCCGTCACGGAAATTCAGCGTCGTCTCCCGAACCTTTCCGGCGAAGCCCGGGAGCGCGCGACGTTCCTGCTGGCCGAGTCCTACAACCAGCTCCGAGACTACGATAACGCAATCATCTATTACCGGCGTTTCTCCGAGGGCAACCCCGACAGCCCGTATTTCCGACGGGCCCTATACGGTCTCGCGTGGAATTATCACTTCGAAGAAGCCTATCAGTGGGCCGCCGATGAATTCGACCGGGTGCGGGCCGGTTTCGACGACGACCTGGCCGCCAGGGCCACGTATTACGCCGCCGTGAACCGGAAACTGGCCGCCGAGCCCGAAGTGGCGATTCGACTCTTCCAAGAGGCGGCGGACCGTTGGCCCCGGCATGCCCTTGCCGCTCACGCCCTCTATGAACTTGGTCTCACGCAGTATGAACTTCATCGGTGGAAAGAGGCCAATGAGACTTTCGGGCGACTGATTCGATCCTATCCCGAATCCTCGTTGCTCGGCGAGGCCTATTATCATCGGGGAAACACCTTCATCGCGCTGGGGCGGTTCAACGAAGCGCTGGAGAGCTTCGATCGGGCCGTGGCCCTCGATGCGGCGCCCGAGTCGCTCAAAGAGGAAGTCGTTTTTCAGAAAGCCTGGCTCCTGTATCGGAGCCGCAAGTTCTCCGAGGCCGCCCCGGCGTTCATGTCGCTCTATCAGGAAAGCCCGCGAGGTCCGAAGGCCGACGAGGCCCTTTTCTGGGCCGCCGAGAGCTTTTATCAGAACGGGGCGCTGGACCGCTCGGCCCGCCTCTTTCAGAAGTACCTGAGGGACTACCCGGCCGCTCGTCACGTCGAGGCGGCGCATTATGCGCTTGGCTGGGTGTATTTCAAGAGGAGTGAGTTTGAACTTGCAATAACGGAGTTCAAATGGTTCCTCGACCATTATCGGGAGGCCGGCGAGACGGTGCCGTATCGCACCGACGCCCGGCTCCGCCTGGCCGACAGTTATTACGCCCTCAAACGCTACCCTGAAGCCATTCGCATCTATGCCCTCGTCGCCGTCGAGGGCGAAGACTATGCCCTCTATCAGATGGCGCAGGCTTATTCGAATGCCGGCGACGCCTTCGAAGCCATCACGAAGTTTCGCGAGCTCCTCGTCGAATACCCGCAGAGTGAGTATCGCGAGGAAGCCCAGTATTCGCTCGGCTACCTCTACTTCCTGAATCAGGACTACGACCGCGCCATCGAGGAATATCAGTCGCTCATCGATGACTATCCCCGCGACCCCCTCGCCGCCAAGGCTCAATACGGCATCGGCGACGCCCTCTTCAACGCAGGACGTCTCGAAGAAGCCGTGGAGGCCTATCAAAAAGTGCTCACGCGCTATCCCGACAGTCCCTTCATCGCCGACGCCGCCGCCGGCATCCAGTACGCGCTCCTCGCCCTTGACGACGAAGCCCGCGCCGCCGAGATCATCGATGCCTTCATTGCCGAGCACCCGGATTCCCCGATCGTGGACGAACTCCGGTTCCGTCAGGCCGAAGCAAAATTCCAGGGCGGACGGGAAGAGGAAGCCCTGGGCGGCTTCCTTGCCTTCATCCGCTCGGCTCGAACCGAGACCCTCCTGCCGGAAGCCTATTTCTACGTCGGTTCGATCTACGCCGATCGAGGTCAGATCCAGGAGGCACAGAACTATTTTCGGAGACTCATCGAGCAGTATCCCGACAGTCCCCGCCGCGCCGATGCGGCCCGGCGACTCGGAGAAATCTACGCAAGCGAGAACCGGCATGAGGACGCGCTCCGCACATACCGCCTCCTCGAGTCCATCGCAAACCAGACGAAGGACGGGTTGCTCCTCGCCCAGGCCCGGTACGGCCAGAGCATCGCGTTGATGAATCTCGGGCGTCATCGCGAGGCGGAAGAATTGCTTCAGGAAGCCATCTCCGCCGCCCCCGACTCTCCGCAGGTTATCCCCGCGCGGCTCGGCCTTGCCCGGCTCTATGAGAGCGACGGCAAGACCGACGAAGCGCTCCGTCTCTACCGAGACATTGCCGACAAGAGCCGGGACGAGGCGGGGGCCGAAGCCCTTGCCCGACTCGGGGAATTGCTCCTCAAGGACGGGGACGCGGAGCAGGCCATCGAAGAGCTCGGCCGGCTGCCGGTGCTCTTCCCGAACTACGTCGACTGGGTGTCGCGCGGCTATCTGACCCAGGCGCGCGCCTTCCGGCAACTGGGACAGACGGGCGAAGCGCTCCGCCTCTATGAGCTCCTCACCACCCAATACGCCGGAACCGAAGCTGCCGAGATCGCCGCCCGTGAGCAAACCGAGCTCTAGCGCCCGCCCCCATCGTCTCTCAACCCTCCATTCCGAAGCCAACATGCCGTCCCCGTTGAAACACCCGTTCTCAATTCTCCCGTTCCGGCTCGCCTTCGCGCTCTTGCTTGCCTTCCCCGCGGCACAGGCTATGGGACAGGAAACACAGGGCCGGGATCCGGCCCTGCCCGACCTCGCCCCGCGCGAAGTCGAGATCCTCGGGCAGCTCGAGATCACGTTTCCCTCGCTTCAGAGACAGCCGCTGATCGGCTTCAACCCGCCCCCGCGCGTGCCCGAGATTCCTCCCGACCGGCGCCCCTTCATCGAACCGTACAAGCAGGAAAGCGCCGACCTGCCGCCGAGCCCGCTTCAGGCGCCGGAGCCTCCGGCCGTCTCCTCGCTCACCGGAGCCGCGCCCATCGACGGAGCCTTCGAAGCAGCGGCCGGGCGATATCTCAGCCGGGTGGTGCGGGCGCGGGTGGGCGTGCCCGTCTCGGAAAGCGCGACCTTCAGCGCACGCGTCGACTACCGGGGCTCCGACGGAAACACCCCCTTCGAACAGACCTTTCCGAACCTGAAAAACCCGTACGACGCGCTCGAAGCCTCGGCAAGTCTGCAGACGCGGTCGTCCGTCGCCCTCACCGGAGCCACCGTCGCGGGGTTCTTCGAGAACTATACGCTGTACGGCGCACGGAGTCCGGTCCGTTCGCTCTTCGCGCCCTTTCCCGACCGGGAAGGACGTGGGGGGAGCGTGAGTCTTTGGGCGCACACACAGGCCGCCGCCGCCTTCGACCTCGACGCGGAAATCCGATACGGCGCCGCTCGCATACAAACCGACGTGTTCGCCGATCCCGCCAACGAAGACCCCAATTTCACCCGCCTCGAACGCCGGCTCGACTTCGACGGCGCCCTTTCCGTTCCAATGTCGACCGGAAGGCTAGACGTCGTCGCTCAAGCTTCCACCACGGGGCTCGACACCGACGGCTTCCTCGGATCGACGGTGCGGGCGCTCTACGCTGGAGCCGGGTATCGCTTCCTTTACCGGGACGCCTATCGCGTGACGCTCGGCCTTCGCGTACTGGGCTTCACCGCCGAGGGGCAGACGCCCACCGGCGGCAACCGGAATGCAACGTACGTCTCGCCCGATCTCCGCATCGATCTTTATCCTCAGACGAGCCTGAACCTCTACGTTCAAAACCGTCCCGCGCTCGAAATGCTTTCGCTCGGCGATCTGTACCGGGAAAACCCATACCTCGTCGACGAACCACGCATGCAACCGACCCTCCGCACGGTCGATGCCGAGCTTGGCGTGCGATATTTCTTCGGAAACGTTCAGTTGGCCGGACGCGCCGGTTTCGAAGAAGCACCGAACTACCTCTACTTCGAGCAGGAAGCCGGCCGTGGCTTCGGCATCTATACCGAGGGCCTCACCTCCGCCCGATACGGCAAGGCCCGCATCTACCGGGTGGGCGGTGAGGCGTCCTTCGTGCTGACGAGCGGTCTTCACGCCTCCGTCGGCCTCGATGTACGCAAGGGACGCCTCATCGAAGCCGACGCCGAACTCCCCTACTTCGCGCCCCTCAAGGGCACGGCAATGCTGTCCTACATCTTCGCCGGAGGCGACGGGCTCTTCCAGCTCAGCAGCGTGTACGAGAGCCCGCGGTACCGCGCCCGCGAACGCACGTCCGAAAACCGTGTCGGAGCCTATTTCAACCTGGACCTGGAGGCTTCCTACCAGGTCACGCCGTGGGTTGGGATCCTCGGACGCGCGGAAAACCTCATCGGCAATCGGCTCACCCGATGGGACAACTATCCCGAGATTCCTGCGGCCTTCCTTGTTGGTCTTCAGATTCGTTTTTGATATGCAATAACGGATGTTAAGCCCCCTGGCCGCTCCGCCTTTTATTCCGAACGAAAATTACCGTATCTTTATCATACGCCCCCCTTTACGGAACTAACGCCCGGAGCGCTTCGTGTTTTCGCTCCCGTGAAACGAAAAAGCCCCATGGCACAAATCTCGACAGAACAGGTAGCTAATGCCCTCGCCGACATCGTTCGTGACGGTGTATTGGAGGGAAGAGCCGTGGACGTTCCCGGTCTCGGCTCCTTTCATCTCGAACATTTTCCGAGCCGGCTCTCAGAAGACGAGAACGGCTGCAGCGTCGTCCTCCCTCCTCGCGACACGGTCGTTTTTGAGGCCGAGCAATAACAGCAATCGCCGTCATATGAATCAAACGGAGCGCGATGCGCCCCCACCCTTATGTCCGCTTCGCTGATCGAGCAGCTCGCCGCCCGCCTCGGGATCTCCCCCGAAGAAGCCGAGCGTTCGCTCCAGACTCTGATTGCCCGCCTCCACGAGGACCTTCGCACCCATGGTGAGACAACCATTCCCGGCCTCGGAGTTTTCCGCCGCGCAAGGGAAGGCCTCACCTTCGAAGCCGCGCCCGCCCTCGAAATCGCCGCAAATTACCGCTTCGCCGGTATGCCCGCTCTGCCTGTCTCCCCGGAGCCGGAAGAGCGCCCAGGCGATGTCGAGGAGACCGAGAGGGTGGAAGCCGGCTCCGAAGACGAACCGGCCGCTCCCGAAGAAGGAGTCGCCGAAGCTGAAGAATCGGTCGCCGAAGCTGAAGAATCGGTCGCCGAAGCTGAAGAATCGGTCGCCGAGGAAGCCCCTTCACCCTCCGGAGAGGTAGGCGGAGAAAAAGAAGCGTTGGTCAAAGAAGATGCGACCGGGGCCGAAGAACCCGACGAAGCAACGGAAGAGACGGCCGAAGCGGAAGCGCCCGATTTGTTCGAGACCGTTGCGTTCGAGGCGTCCCTTGAGGATGAGGAAGAGGTGTGGGAAGCCCCGCGCGACGAGGCCGATCATCCGCTCGGCCCGCTTCCGGAACCGGATTTCGAGGAGGCGGATTACGACGTGGTCGAGGAAACCGTCGAGGAGGTGGAGATCGTCGAGGAGGTGGAGATCGTCGAGGAAACGGCGGAAACGAGCGTTTCCGAAGACGAAGCGAAGGCGGAAGCGCCGGAGGTCGAGGATGATGCATCGATTTTCAACGTCATTCATTTCGAGGATGACGAGGAGGTGAAGGCCATCGATGAGTCCGCCGGAGAAGCGGTCGACGCAGCCGAACCGGAGGCCGAGGAAGCGACCGAACCGGAAGCCGAGGAAGAGGCCGTTTCGGCTTCGGATGAAGAGATCGAGACGATCAAGAGGGCGGCCATGCATCCGCCGCGCACTCCCATACGCCGGGACCGTGCCTCCAGGACCGGGTTTTTCATCGTCATCGGCGTGCTTGCGGTGCTCACCGGCGCATTCTTTGCCTATCAGATGCTCAAGCCCCGCGCCGAGGAGCCCGAGACGCCTGCCCTCACCGAGGACCTGCCTCCGGCGGATACGTCCGCCGTTTCCGCCCTGCCTCCGGCCGACAGCGCCCGGGCGGAAGCAGCCGCCGAACCGGAGTCCCCGGTTCGGCGTACCCTCGGCGGCATCGACCGGAACGCCGGGGGATGGACGGTGATCGTCGCCTCGGAGACGACCCCGGAGGCGGCGGAGGCGGCGGCGCAACCGTACCTCGACCTCGATCTCCCCGTGGACGTCCTTCGCGGGGTGTCGAAGGGAGTCACGCGGTACCGTGTCGGCGTTGGTCAGTTTGCCGGCCAGGCGGAGGCCGAAGCCGCCATCCGGCGCCTGGGCGACCGGCTTCCCCCGGGCGCCTGGCCCCTGCGGATTACCTCGCGGATGTAACCATAGCCTTGCACAACCCTCTCGGAATCCTATGACACTGCTGCTGCTTCAGGAAGCAGGGACCCTCGCTCAGGACTCGACGCAGGCGGCCTCCGCCACCGGCACGACGACCATCCTCGACACCCTTCTGCTCGGGGGATGGATCCTCGTCCCCATCATCCTTCTCTCCTTTCTGGCGATTTACATCTTCGTCGAGCGTTTGCTCACGTTGCGTCGCGCCGCTACCGATCCGGCCGAGATCACCGAACGCATCCGCGAGTACGTACGGGCGGGCAACATCCACGGCGCCCAGGCCTTCTGCGACGCGCAGGACAAGCCCATCACGCGCATTCTGAAGCATGGCCTGGAGCGCCTTGGTCGTCCCATCGCCGAGATTCGGGATGCCGTCAATGCCACCGGCAAACATGAGGCTTTCGAGCTCGAAAAGCGCACCGACCTGCTCGCCAGCATCGCGGGCATCGCGCCGATGCTGGGCTTCCTCGGCACGGTCACGGGCATGATCCGCGCGTTTCAGCAGATCCAGAATCTCCAGGGCAACGTCAACCCGAGTGTGCTGGCCGGGGGAATCTGGGAGGCGCTCATCAGCACCGCGGCGGGGCTCATCGTCGGCATCCTGGCCTTCTTCTTCTACAATTACCTGCTCACGCGCATCAACCGTCTCGTCAACGACATGGAGCGCTCGGCCACCGACTTCATCGACCTGCTTCAGACGCCGGCGCCCACCTCGAATCAGCCCCGCTACGAAGGCTCTTTCTGAGCACCCACCCGTCCGTTCTCTGCCAAGCCCCTGCCTGTCCCATGGCCGCCATCGATTTTTCCACGTCAAAAAAACCTCTCAAAACGTACAGCCTGGCCGGGATGGCGGACGTCGTGTTCCTCCTGCTCATTTTCTTCCTCCTGACCTCAAGCTTCATCCCGCAGTTCGGCATCCAGGTCAACCTGCCGCAGGCCAACGCCGCCGCCCCGATGGAAGCGCAGTACGTGAACGTGTCCATCACGGACGACGGGCGCTTCTTCGTGGAGGGGAAGCAGGTTCCAAAGGAAGAATTGCTCAACGCCATTCGGGACGCGATGGGCGCGCGCACCGCGCTCGTGCTCCGCGCCGACGAGGACGCCACCGTCGGCGACTTTGCGAGTGTGGCCACGATCGCCAAAGCCCTCAACCTCCGCCTCCTGATGGCCACCGAACGGGAGCGCGTCCGCCGCTGAGCCGACGCCTCACTTCCATTGAACGGTGAGCCGCACCGAGGTCGACCCGTCGAGGCTGAAGACCGGACGCGGGAGCGAGATCCGATACGCCCCGCCGGAAACCAGATCCTTACGACGGAAGAACCGCTCGCCGATCTTCCGGTCGAGTTCGATGCTGTCCAGGATGGAGACGGCCACGGTGGTCACGCCCGCGAAGAGGCTGAGGTTGCGCCAGAACCGGCGGTCGGACCGGGTCTCTCTGGCTTTGTCGCGTTTGATGATGAGGCGATCCCGTTCGGCGATCAGGCGCTCACGATCCCGGGCCGTGCAGCCTTCGCACGTTCGTATGATGCCATTGATCTGCTGCACCTTCGCCCGGCGAAGCTTGAACAACTTGTCTGCGCCATCGACGCCGCGTTGCGTCAGGGCCGCAAGAACGAAGCTCGTGGTGATGATCGAGGCATACGTGACGCCCCGCCGGAAATTGCCCTTGTAGAACTGTCCGCCTCCGGGAACGAAGGAATACGCGGCCGCGACGAGATCGCTCTTCTCCGAGGAGGCTGGCTCCCGCTCGGCCGGCAGACGCCTGTTTTTCGCCTTGAGCGAATCGAGCCGCGCGGCGACGGCCCGCCGTTCCGCTTCCGCTCGATCCCGTTCCGCTTCCGCTCGATCCCGTTCCGCGCGGAGCTGCGCCGTTTCCGTGAGCAGCCGTTCCTGCGCGACTTTGACCTTTTCCCGTTCCGCTCGCTCCACCGCCTGGAGCGCCCGCAGTCGTTCCGCTTCCGCACAGCAGAGCGCCTCGGCATCCGCCGTTGCCGCCTGCGCCCCGGTCTCGTCGCGGGTTTCGGTGCTCGAAGCGCGAGGCGGCGGCGACACCGAAGCAAGCGTCTCCGGTCGCTCGCGCACGTCGCGCAGGAACCATCCGGAGGTGACCCGTCCCTCGCCTGAGGGCAGATACGCCCAAACGAAGCGCAAACGAACGGGGCTTCCCTCCGCTCGTCGGAGCGCGCGGACGTCATCGATCACGAAGAACGAATGGTGATCCAGCGGAGCGATGCGCACTCGCCCGAGGTCCGTGACGCCGTGATCTTTCAGAAACGCGAGGAGACGCGCGTTCCGGGCATTCACCGCCATCGAGAAATCGAGGAAGCGGGCGTCGTGCGCCAGCGGCTTGAAGCCGTCGTAACGCGCCGTCGCTCGTCGCCCCCGATCGAGGGCGGCGGTGATCGCTCCCGCGTTCAGCCGACGCGTCGAACCCCAGAAGGCATCGACGAGCACCCATCGGTAGGCCTCCGGCTCCACCTCCGTCTTCGCAAAGACCCCCGTCAGATAACGTCCGCCCCCGCGCACGGAGGCAAACTGTTGCAGGCTCCACTCCGTCGCCCCCGAAACGTCGAAGTTCTCGTAACGGTCGAAGAAATCATCCGGAACGGCGTCGCTTCCGGGCTCGGAGAGGCGTTCCATCGCCTCCCGGGAGCGGTTCTCGAGGGCGAGGCGAAGCCGCTCGGCGGCCTGACTCGTGAAATCCTGCTGTCGCCCGAACGCCGGGAAGGCCGCCAGGGCTATGCTTCCGATGAGCAAAAACGTCCTAAATCCCCCCATTCAGTCCCCCCTTGACGAGCGAAGGCCGGATGTAGCGAAGATACACCTCCAGGGTCTGCGTGTCGTCCACGAGCACTTGCGTCAGTTTGATCTCCCATCGGTTGTCATTGACCCGACGGATGACGGCGCGGAAGCGTTTTTTCGTGGCATCCTGATAAACACGCCCGTCCGCATTCTCCGACTCGAAGATCTGCCAGAGCACGAACACCGCGTCGTAGGCA
>JALSSK010000183.1 GCA_026984335.1 Rhodothermales bacterium | reverse complement strand
AGACGCTCCAGATATTCGATGAGGTAATACAGCATAAGCGGTGATGAATGGCGGCGCACGCGGCGCCGATCGATGCGCCTGTGGGCATCAGCCGGCGGCGGGCAGGCCTCGTGAGGCAAAACTTTTTCGGACCGCTTCCCGGTCGTCGAACGGGAGCTTCTCCACCCCCACGACCTGATACGTCTCGTGCCCTTTGCCCGCCACGAGCACCACGTCTCCGGGCGCGGCGCGGGCGGCGGCCTCACCGATGGCCGCGCGGCGGTCCACGATCCACAGCGCCTCGGCGGGCCGGTCCATGCCCCGCCGGATGTCGTTCAGGATGCTTTCGGGATCCTCCGTGCGCGGGTTGTCGCTCGTGACGATGACGCGGTCGGCATAGCGTTCGGCGATGCCGCCCATGAACCGTCGCTTGACGGGGTCGCGGTCGCCGCCGCATCCGAAGACGCACCACAGCCGGGCCGAGGGCGACTTCGTGGCGCGGATCGTCCGAAGCACGTTTTCGAGCGCGTCGGGGGTGTGCGCGTAATCGACGATGACCGTCGTGCCGTCGGCGAAGCGGATCTGCTCGAAGCGCCCGGGCACCGGCGGCGCGTCGGCCAGGGCGTCGAGCACGGCATCGGCAGAAAAGCCGAGGGCGCGCCCGGCGCCGTAGGCCGCCGTCAGATTGTAGGCATTGAAGAGTCCCACCAGACGAAACGCACGCTCACGGCCTTCGATGCGCAGGCGCAACCCGTCGATTCGGTTCGACAACACCTCGAGGCGAAGGTCGGCGTCCGCCGCCTGCCCGTACGAGACGGCGCGCGCCGCCGTCTCGGCCACGATCTCCGGGCCGGCTTCGTCGTCGCGGTTGTACAGCGCCGTCGCTTCGGCGGAGAGCGCGTCGAAGAGTTTCTTTTTCGCCGCCAGATATTCTTCGAAGGAGCGGTGATAGTCGAGATGATCCCGGGTCAGGTTGGTGAAGACGGCCGCGTCATAGTCGATGGCGCGGACGCGCTGTTGCGCCAGCGCGTGCGAGGAGACCTCCATGACGCATGCCGAGAGCCCGGCCTCGACCATCTGCCGGAGCATCCGCTGAAGCGCGAGCGCGTCCGGCGTGGTGTGGGTGGCTTCGACGGGGTGCGATCCGGCGTGGTAGGCGATCGTGCCGATCAGCCCGGTCTTCACGCCCTGCGCCTCCAGCACCCTTCGGATGAGGAAGGCGGTGGTCGTCTTCCCGTTCGTTCCCGTGATGCCCACCATTTTGAGCTTGCGGGAGGGATCGTCGTAAAAGGCGGCGGCCAGCTCGGCCAGCGCCGCCCGGCTGTCGCTCACCCGCATGAAGGCGATGCCGGGGAAGCGCGTGCGCACCTCCTCCGGCATCGCCTCGCATACGATGGCGACAGCTCCATTTTGAACAGCCTTTTCAATGAACAGATGACCGTCGGCCCGTTCTCCGCGCACGGCGACGAACAGGCCGCCCGGCCCGACTTTGCGACTGTCGTAGGCCAGGTGGTCAACTCTAATGTTTTGAAATCGTCCCTGCTTTTTGAGCATCAGGCCGGCCGCTTCGAGGCGTCGACGCAGGGTGGTGAGCGCTTTCATATCGCGTCTTTCTTCCATATGTCGCGGCGCCGGGGGCGGCCCGGTCTTTGGCGCGCCGTGCCGCCCCTCCCGCCTCGTTTCCTGACGCCGGTCATCGTTCTTTTGCCCGACATCGGAGCGCCGCTCGTTCGGGCAACGGCGCGCCCGCGCGCGGCGACTGCGCGACCACGAGGCCCCGGCCTTCGATCCTGACGTTCACCCCGAGCGAAGCGAGCCAGAACGTGGCTTCGCGGGCGCTGAGGCCGGTCAGGTCCGGCATCGTGCTTTCGGTGGTGTCCGCCGCCGCAACGGTCAGACGCACGCGGGTGCGGGGCGGAACGGCTTCGCCCGGAGCGGGTCGTTGTCGCCGGACCGGGGCCGCCGCCTCGTCCTCGCCGGGACGCTCGGCGCGATAGCCGCGGGCCAGCAGAAGGTTGGCCGCCACGGCGGCGGGCCGGGCCGTCACGTCGGGCATCTCAGCCTCCGGCAGCGCGGGCGCTTCCTCCACCGGATGCATCCGCGCGGCGATCTCCGGGAAGGTGCCGAGCCATCGCCTGGCCACGTTCCGGAACACGGGAGCGGCCACCGAGCCGCCATAGATGCTCGTCTTCGGTTCGTCGAGCACGACGATCATGGCCACTGCCGGATCGTCTGCCGGGAAGAAGCCGACGAACGAGGCGCGGTAGGCGCTTCGGTCGTAGCCCCCGTCGCGGGCCTTGATGGCCGTGCCGGTTTTTCCGGCGATGCGGAGGCCGGCCACTTTCGCCTTCGTGGCCGTCCCCGCTTCGACGACGCGCTCGAAGGCGGGCAAAAGCTTGCGCGCCGTCGTGCGTTTGAAGGCGCGCCGGATCGAATCCTGCCGGGCCCGCCAGAGCGGCCGCCCCGTCACGTCGCGCCGTTCGGCGACGACGTAGGGCCGGACGAGCAGGCCGCCGTTGGCGAGGGCGCTGTAGGCCGCCAGCAGCTGAAGCGGCGTCACGTCCACTTCATAGCCCCGGCTCATCGCCGTGAGCGTGGCGCCGCTCCACTCGGCGGGCTTTTTCAACCGTCCCGGAATCTCTCCCGGCAGGTCGATCCATGTATTCTGGCCGAAGCCGAGGTTCCGCGCATACTGATAAAAGACGCCCGGTTTCATCTTCATCGCCACCTTCGCCGTGCCCACATTGCTCGAATGGGCGATCACGTCGGCAAAGGTGATCGTCCCGTAGGCGTGCGTGTCTTTGAGCGTGCGCCCGTGAAGGACCACCCACCCCTTGCCGGTGTCGATGGAGTCTTCGAGCGAGACGACCCCCTGCTCGACTGCCGCGACGGCGGTGACGAGCTTAAACGTCGATCCGGGTTCCATGCGGTCGGTGACGGCGTGGTTGCGGCGGGCCTCGGTGGCGCTCGCGTCGGGGCGGTTCGGGTCGTACGTCGGCACGTTGGCCAGGGCCAGGATCGCGCCCGTATTCGGGTCCATTGCGATGGCCGTGCCCCACGTTGCGCCGCTCTCGGCCACGCCTCGCGCCAGTTCCTCTTCGAGGATCGTCTGCCGCACGAGGTCGATGGTGAGCACGAGCGTCTCGCCGTGCCTGGGCTCGGCGACGACGCCGGAGGGGACGGCCTTGAGCACGCCCCGACGGTCGCGCTTGACGACGCGGCGCCCCGGCGTGCCCGTCAGGCGGGCGTCGTACCGAAGCTCCAGCCCCGCCAGCCCCCGCAGATCGGGATCGACGTGCCCGAGGACGTGGGCCGCCGTGGCGCCGTAATTGTACCGCCGTCCGAAGCGCGGCTTGAGCATCAGTCCCGGCGTTTCCCAGGAGGCGATCGCCTCTTTCTGCGCCTCGGACACGCCCCGGAGCAAGAGCACGTACTGGGGGCTGCTTCGCCGCCGCACTTTTCTTCGAAAAGCGGAAGCGGAGCGCCCCGTCAGCCTGGACAATTTTTCA
>JALSSK010000182.1 GCA_026984335.1 Rhodothermales bacterium | reverse complement strand
GAAACAAACGAAACGCGCAGGTGCGTTTCCTCCGCGGGGCTTCTACCGGTATAAACACATTCGGAAGCGTAAATATAACCTCACGTTGTTTTTCGCTAAGGCCATCGATCATCGAGGAGCACGGGCGACAACTCCTCAACGCCGAGGCGCATCGTCACGCCGGGTGAGGGAGTGCGGATTGGGTGAATTCGCCGCCGGGGCGGGGCGGAGGTGGGCGGTCTCCGGCAACATATCGCGTCCCGTGGGGTTATGGGTCTCCGTTTGTAAAATTTCGAGTTAAGGGAAGAACGCATGACCCCCGGAAACCTCCGCAACATCGCCATCGTGGCCCACGTCGATCACGGCAAGACGACGCTCGTCGACGCCATGCTCTGGCAGAGCGGCGCCTTTCGCGCCCATCAGGAGGTGCAGGAGCGCGTGATGGACTCGATGGACCTCGAACGCGAGAAGGGCATCACCATCATGGCGAAGAACACCGCCGTCACGTACGAGGGCGTCAAGATCAACATCGTCGATACGCCGGGGCACGCCGACTTCGGGGGCGAGGTCGAGCGCACGCTCCGCATGGTCGACGGCGTGATGCTCCTCGTCGACGCCGCCGAGGGGCCGCTGCCGCAGACGCGCTTCGTGCTCTCGAAGGCGCTCGCGCTCGGGCTGCCCGCCATCGTCGTCATCAACAAGATCGACCGGCAGGACGCCCGCCCCCGCGAGGTGCTCGACGAGATCTACGACCTGTTCATCGACCTCGACGCCGACGAGGCGCAGATCGAGTTTCCCGTTCTCTATGCCGTGGCCCGCGACGGGCAGTGCACGCCCGACCTCGACGTGCCGCTCACGGACCTCCGCCCGCTCTTCGACGCCATCCTCGAAGCCGTCCCCGCTCCCGTCGGCGACCCCGACGCCCCGCTTCAGGCGCTCGTCACCAACGTGCAGCCGGACCCGTACCGCGGCCCGCTCGCCATCGGGCGCATCATGCAGGGCACGCTCCGCAACCGCAGCCGCGTGATGGTCTGCCACCGCGACCACACGCAGGAGATCCTCGGCGTGACGGGGCTCTTCGTCTATGAAGGGCTCGACCGCGTGGAGGTGGACGAAGCCGGGCCGGGCGACATCATCGCCGTGGCGGGCATGGCGGGCATCGGCCTCGGCGAGTCGATCACCGACGCCGAGAACCCGCTGCCGCTGCCGCCCCTCCACGTCGACGAGCCCACGATGTCGATGGAGTTCCGCATCAACGACGGGCCCTTCAGCGGGCGCGAGGGGCAGTACGTCACCTCCCGCAACCTCCGCGACCGGCTGCTCAAGGAGGCGGAAAACAACCTGGCCATGCGCATCGAGGAGACGGACTCGGCGGACCGTTTCCTCGTCTACGGGCGCGGCGAGCTTCAGATGGCGATCCTCATCGAACAGATGCGCCGCGAGGGGTACGAGTTCACCGTGGGCATGCCGCAGGTCATCATCAAAGAGATCGACGGGAAGAAGCACGAGCCGTACGAGATCGCGCTCATCGACGTGGCCGAGGAGTTCATGGGCGTGGTCGTGCAAAAGCTCGGCATGCGCAAGGGCGTCATGACGAAGATGATCAACCACGGCTCCGGGCGCGTCCGCCTCGAGTTCGAGATCCCGAGCCGGGGGCTCATCGGCTACCGGACGGAGTTCCTGACCGACACCAAAGGCGCCGGCATCCTGACGCATCTCTTCGACCGCTTCCGGCCCATGGCGGGCGAGATCGTGCACCGCACCACGGGCGCGCTCGTGGCCGACCGGACGGGCAAGGTGACGGGCTATGCCGTGGTCAACCTTCAGGAGCGCGGCGAGCTCTTCGTCGGCCCGACGGAAGAGGTCTACAGCGGCATGATCGTCGGCGAGAACAGCCGCGACGTGGACCTCGAGGTGAACATCACGAAAGAGAAGAAGCTCACGAACATGCGCGCCGCCTCCGCCGATTCGTTCGAGAAGATCGTGCCGCCGCGCCGGATGTCGCTCGAGGAGGCCATCGAGTTCATTCGCGAAGACGAGCTCATCGAGATCACGCCGAAGTCGATCCGCCTCCGCAAACGCCACCTCGACCCGCATGCGCGGAAGAAGTATGCGCTGAGCCGAAAAGAGGCGTGACGCCGGGCGAACGTCGAGGGGATTTCGGGCGAAAAAGTAGGGGAACCCCCTACGCCTCGAATTGGCCGTGTCCTACACGACGGAGCGACGACTTACGGCAGCATTTCCTTCCCTTTCGGAGTATATATGCGCGGTTAAAGCTCACGCGTAATGAGAACGGAGGGATACGATGAAAGCACGTAAAAAATCACTTCGGACGATACGGCTGTTCGGTGTGTTCGTAGCGCTGGCGGCCTTTTCTTTTTTGGGAGGAACGGCCCGCGCGCAGGGCTTCGGCATCTATGAGCAGAGCACCTGCGCCATGGGGCGCGCGGAGACGGGCGTGGCGCTTCCGTGCGACGACGGCTCGGCCGTCTTCTACAACCCGGCGGGCATCGTCGGGCGGCGGGGGCTGACGCTCAGCGGCGGCGTGACCCTCGTGGTCGCCGACGGCGACTTCACGGACGACGCCACGGGCGCGGTCACGAACCTGGAGAACGACCCGATCCCCGCGCCGCACGTGTATGCCGTCTATGGCTTCTCCGACCGCTTTTCGGCAGGGCTGGGCGTCTATGTGCCCTACGGCCTCGACACCGTGTGGCCCGCGGATTTCGACGGGGCTTTCCTCGGCTATGACAACGGGCTGCAGTCGGTCTATATACAGCCGACGCTCGCCTATCGTCTGAACGAACGGGTGACCGTCGGCGGCGGGCTCACCGTCGCCATCGGGAGCGTGAAGCTGCGGCGGCGGCTCGACCTCTCGACGCAGCCCGTGCCGGGCTTGCCGCCGGGCGTGACGTTCGCGCAACTCGGCATCCCGTTCCACACCGCCTTCGCCGATGCGCGGCTCGAAGGCAGCGGGGCCACGGGCGTCGGAGCCAACGTGGGAGCGCTCTTCCAACTCACCGACCGGCTCAATGTCGGCGTGCGATATATGACGGGCATCAAGCTCGACTATGACGGCGACGCGCACTTCGAGGCCGTCCCGACGGGCATCGTGCTTCCGGACGCGAACCCCTTCGGCCTCCCGGTGGGGACGCCCCTCGACGCGGTGCTTCAGGGCGCCGGGCTGTTCGGCTCCGGCGGCTTGCTCAGCGATCAGGGCGTCCGGACGTCCATCGAGATGCCGGCGCAGTTCGTCGCCGGCGTGAGCTATGCGGCCTCCGACCGGCTCACCGTGCTCGCGGACGTTCAGTGGACGCAGTGGTCGAAGTTCGACGAGATCAAGCTCGAGTTCGACAACCCGGCGCTGAATACGGTGCAGATCGAAAATTATGACGACACGATCGGGATCCGCGTGGGCGGGCAGTATGCGATGAGCGAGACGCTGACGCTGCGGGCCGGATATCTCTTCAACCAGGCCGCCGCGCCCGAAGAGACGGTGACGCCCCTTCTG
>JALSSK010000181.1 GCA_026984335.1 Rhodothermales bacterium | reverse complement strand
CGACGTCGTCCTCGCCCGCGCCGGAGAGCCGGGAAGCGCCCCCACCGGAGAGGTCGTCAATGCGCTCGGCAACACCGTGGCGACGTACGACTTCGGCCTCTCGGTGAACCTGCCGGCTTTTCGCGCGACGGCGTACCGGCAGTTCTTCATCGAGACGAGCCCGGCGGCCCGCTTCCGCAACCCGTGGGACGGGCTCTGGGGCGTCAGCGTTCGCTTCAAAAAGCCGGGCGTCCTCCGCGGGCTCCTCTGGGAACACGTCAACACCAAACGCCAGGGCTCGCGGCGCGACCGGAACGAGCCGGACGGGGCCGACAGCTATTACAACAACTTCCTGTATCAGAGCGGATGGGTCTACCACGGGCGCACGCTCGGCCTCCCGCTCATCTTCGGCGACGGTGTCCGGCGCGGCGTGATCAACAACCTCCTCGTGGCGCACCACGTCGGCGCGGAAGGCGTCGTGGCCGGGCGCTTCGCCTTCAAGACGCTTCTTACGTACAGCCGCAACTACGGCGCGCGGGACGACTGCAACGACGACGGATGCTCCGGCAACCCGACGCTCCTCACCCCCCGTCGCGATCAGTACTCGTTCCTCTTCGAAATCGGCGGCCCGCTGTCCTCCCGCCTCGGCTTCACCGCCGCCCTCGCCCTCGACGCGGGCGCGCTCTACCCCGACAATGCGGGCCTCATGCTCGGTCTCACGTGGACGAACCGCCCGCGCGACTGACGCCTCACCCCGAGCGTCCCGCTAAAAATGCCCGCCGCCGAGCACCCGGATCGTCGCCGACGGCTCCCGGACGTGCGCGAAGGCGTTGCGCGTATCGACGATCCACTTCGCCTCGCGCGCGATCATCTCGTACGGATAATCGGCGTGATCCGTCACGAGCACGACGACGTCGTAGGCGCGCACCGTCTCGGGGGTGAGCGGCACGCTTTCGCGCCGAAGCGCCTGCCCTCCGATGGAGACGGCGAGCGACGGCACGAAGGGGTCGCTGTAATCCACGGCGTCGAAGCCGGCGGCCCCGAGCAGTTCCATGAGCTTCAGCGTGGGCGAGTGGCGCGTGTCGTCCACGTTCTTCTTGAACGCCGCCCCGAGGATGAGCACCTTCGCCTCACGCAGGCGCACCGGCTGCGCAGCCACGGCCTGCATGACGGCGTCGACGACGTAGTGCGGCATCTCCTCGTTGACGCGGGCCGAGAGCGTGATGAAGTTCGTCTCGAAATCGTACTTCCGCGCCATCCACGACAGATAGTACGGATCGATCGGAATGCAGTGGCCGCCCAGTCCCGGTCCCGGATAAAACGGCATATAGCCGAAAGGCTTCGTCGCCGCCGCCTCCACCACCTCCCACATCGAGATGCCCCCCACCCGGTCGCACAACCGCGCCAGCTCGTTCACCAGCGCGATGTTCACCGAGCGGAAAATGTTCTCGAGCAGCTTCTCCATCTCGGCCACCTTCGGGCTCGTGACCCGGTGCACCTGCGCCACCACCTGCCCCATCGCCAGCGCCGCCACGTCGGTGCACGCCTCGGTCACGCCCCCGACCACGACCGGCGTGTTGGCCGTGGTGAACTGCGCGTTGCCCGGGTCGATGCGCTCGGGGCTGAAGGCGAGGAAGTAGTCCTTGCCGAGCGTGAGCCCGAGTTCGCGCGCGGCCTCGTCGAGGATGGGCCGGACGAGTTCTTCGGTCGTGCCGGGATAGGTCGTGCTCTTGAGGATGATGAGTTGTCCTTCGTGCAGGTGCGGCGCGAGCGCTTCGGCCGCCGAGCGGATGTACGACGTGTCGGGGTCCTTGTTGGGGTTGACCGGCGTGGGCACGCAGATGAAGACGACGTCCGCCTCCGCGGCGTCGTCGAACCGGTCGGAAGCCCGAAAAACGCCCGCTCTCGCGACGCGTGCGAGGGCCTCGTCCGGGACGTCCTGAATGTAGTTCTTCCCGGCGTTGAGCGCCCGGACCCGCTCTGCGTTGAGGTCGATGCCGAGCGTCCGGAAGCCCGCCGCGCCGAACTCGACCGCCAGCGGCAGCCCCACGTATCCGAGGCCCACCACGCCGATCCACGCGCTCCGGTCGGAGAGTTTCGCTTTCAATCGTTCCGCGACCGGCGAGAGCGCCGCGCTTTCCGGGGTCATAGTCGTCACGTCCATAGTCGAGATTCTTTTCGATTCGATGAAGTTCAGATGGGAGATCCCCCGTCGCTTGATCCCCGATCCGAAAGGCGGGCCGCGTATTGCGTAGTTCGTATGGTTTACGCATCAGACGCGGCGCGCAAGTCAAGGACGCCGGCGGGACGGATAGCAGCCGCGCTGCGGCGGAATGTCAGGCAAACCCCGCTCGACCGGGAAGGATTCCGGGGGCGCTTGAATTGCGAGGAAAGAGAGGGGAGCGGGCGGGCAGGGCATCAATATGCGCCGGCCCCTCGGAAGACGACACCCACCGTCCGCACGAGGATGACGATGTCGAGCCAGATCGACCAATTGCGCACGTAATAGGCGTCCCATCGCACCAGTCCTTCATTGCCCACATCGCTGCGCCCCGATACCTGCCACAGCCCCGTCATACCCGGCCGCACGTTCGTGCGAAGATGCTGCACGCGCGCAGGGAGTTCGGCCTGATGATAGGCCGGGAGCGGGCGCGGCCCCACGAGCGACATCTCGCCGCGCAAGACGTTGATGAGTTGCGGGATCTCGTCGAGCGAGGTGCGCCGGAGAAAAGCACCGATGCGAGTCAGGCGTGGGTCGTCCCGGAGCTTGAACGTGGTCTCCCATTCGAGGCGAAGCGCGGGATCTTCGGCCAGCCGCTGGTTCAGCACGGCCTCGGCGTCGGGCACCATCGTGCGGAACTTGCGCATGCGGAAGACCCGCCCCTTCTTCCCGACGCGTTCCTGATAGAAGAAGGGCGACCCTCGATCCTCGAACCAGATGGCCCCCGCGATCAGTCCATAGAGCGGCCCCCAGATCGGCGCGGTGGCCAGCACCCACACGACGTCCATCGTGCGTTTCATGAACTGCGCCACCGGGTCGAGCAGTTTGTGCGTGATCTCCAACCCCAGGATGCCTGCCAGGTTGCGCGAGCGCACCCAGAGCGTGGGGATGTCGAAGAGGTCGGGGATGATGACGACCTGTTTGTAGTGCGAGAGCGGGCCTTCCAGCAGTTCGATCATGCGCGCGCGGGGAATGCCGGGCATGGCCAGGATCGCCACCGGTGCGGCGTCGGCGCTTTGCGCCGTGCTTCCGAGGATGGGAACCGCTTCGGTATAATCGCCCCACAGGTCGGGGTCGTCGTCGAAGACCCCGATGGGCACGTAGCCGATGCCGGGCTCTTCGCGGAGCGAGCGGAGCACCATCCGGCCCGTCTCCCCGGCTCCGTACACGACCGCCGGCACCCCCCACCGGCCCCGCGAGATCAGCGCCCTTTTCACCCGGGTGCGCACGAAAGGCACCAGCACGAGACTTCCCACGAAGCCGATCGACAGCGTGAACCGGCTCGTGTCCGTGGAC
>JALSSK010000180.1 GCA_026984335.1 Rhodothermales bacterium | reverse complement strand
GCTGCCGCCTCGACGCTGCGGGAGCGGTTCACCAGGGGCAACGGCTCCCCCAAACGCAAGCGCCGCACCCACCGCCGCGACGGCCGGGAGAGCGCGGCCTTCCCCGCGCACGCCGCCGCTGGTGGCTCCCATAGCTTCGGGGAACCTTTCGTTTTCTCATTTTTATCCTACCGCCCGCCCCCGTAGCTCAGAGGATAGAGCACCGGTTTCCTAAACCGGGTGTCGCTGGTTCGAGTCCAGCCGGGGGTACAGCGCTTCCGAGACGGTGGACGGCATCGGGGACGGGAGCTCTCCTTCGAAAGTGCGATCCTGCCCGTTTGTCCCGGACTTTCCCGGCGCTCATCCGGCTTTCCCTCGGCGCTTGCGCAGGCTTCGCATGACGTCGTGCGAAGCGATCGAGGACCTCGAAACGGCCCGGGTCCATCGTGCTTTGCCGGGCGGAGACGGGCTTACCGCGACAGATACAGGTTCCGCATTTCGTACGGGCGGCGGAAGTGCTCGTCGGTGAGTTCGTCGATGAAGGCGATGGCCTCTCCGGTCGATTTCATCTCCGGGCCGAGCTCTTTCGGCACCTCGGGAAACTTGTCCCACGAGAAGACCGGCTCCTTGATCGCATAGCCCGTCAGCGTCGATGTGAGCAGCCCCTTCTCGCGGAACTCGGCGAGCCGCCGGCCGAGCATCACCTTCGTCGCGATGTTCGACACGGGGATGCCGGTCGCTTTGGCGACGAAGGGCACCGTTCGCGAGGCGCGCGGGTTGGCCTCGATCACGTACACGGCCTCGCCCGTGATGACGAGTTGCACGTTGATCAGCCCGATCACGTTCAGCCGGTGCGCGATCTCCGTCACGTACCGGCGGATCGTGGCGAGGACCGTCTCGGAGAGCGAATACGGCGGCAGCACGGCCGTCGAGTCGCCCGAGTGGACGCCGGCGGGCTCGATGTGCTGCATGATGCCCGCGATCCACACCTCCTCGCCGTCGCACACCGCGTCGACGTCGACCTCGATGCCGTTTTCGAGGAAAAGGTCGAGGAGGATCTGGTTCTTCGGGAGGAGCTTGTGGATCATGCCCACGTATTGCTCCACCTCTTCCTTGTTGATGGCGATGCGCATGCCCTGACCGCCGAGGACGTAGCTCGGGCGCACGAGGATCGGGTAGCCGATGCGCTCGGCGGCCGCGACGGCTTCCGGCACGTCGTAGGCGATGCCGTACGGCGGAAAGGGGATCTCCAGCTCTCGCAGGATGCCGGTGAACTTGGCGCGGTCCTCGGCCAGGTCCATGTCTTCGAAAGCGGTGCCGAAGATGTGGATGCCGTTCTCGCGGAAATGGCGGGCGAGCTTGAGGGCCGTCTGCCCGCCGAGCTGCACGATGACGCCCTCCGGCCGTTCGTGTTCGAGGATGTTGAGCACGTGCTCCCAGAAGACCGGCTCGAAGTAGAGCTTGTCCGCCACGTCGAAGTCGGTCGAGACGGTTTCGGGGTTGCAGTTGATCATGATGGCCTCGAAGCCGGCCTCGCGCGCGGCGAGCACGCCGTGGACGCACGAATAGTCGAACTCGATGCCCTGCCCGATGCGGTTCGGCCCGCTGCCGAGGATGACCACCTTCTTCCGGTCGGAGACCTCGCTCTCGTTGATCGTCTCGTACGAGGAATAGAAATACGGCGTCCGGGCCGGAAACTCGCCCGCGCACGTGTCGACGAGGAGGTAGGCGGGGAGCACGCCGGCGGCTTTGCGGTGGGCGCGCACCTCCGCCTCGGTCACGTCGTCGCGGACGAGGAAGGCGATCTGACGGTCGGAGAAGCCGGAGCGCTTGGCCTCGAAGAGCAAGGCGCGATCGAGTTCGGCGAGGGCGTGCCGGCGAAGCTCATTCTCCAGGTGGACGATGTCCCGGATTTGAAAAAGGAACCACGGGTCGATCTTCGTGACGTCGGCGACCTCTTCGATGGAGGCGCCGAGTTTGAAGGCGTTGCGGATCTGAAGCATGCGGTCCCAATACGGGCGGCGGAGACGTTCGCGCACCGTCATGCGGCGCTCGTCCTCGCGGTCCGCGCCGAGGCCCGCATAGCCGATCTCCAGGCTCTGCCACGCTTTCTGGAGACTCTCCGGGAAGGTTCGGCCTATGGCCATTACCTCGCCGACGGCTTTCATCTGGGTCGTCAGCTCCTCGTCGACGCCCTCGAACTTGTCGAAGTTGAAGCGGGGGATCTTCGTCACCACGTAGTCGATGGAAGGTTCGAAGCAGGCGCTCGTCGTTCCGGTGACCTCGTTCGGCAACTCGTCGAGCGTATAGCCGACGGCGAGGCGGGCGGCGACCTTGGCGATGGGGTAGCCCGTCGCCTTCGAGGCGAGCGCCGAGGAGCGGCTCACGCGCGGGTTGATCTCGATGGCGATCATCCGCCCGGTGCCGGGATGGACGGCGAACTGCACGTTGCACCCGCCCGCGAACGTGCCGATGGAACGCATCATGCGGATGGCCGCGTCGCGCATCCGCTGAAACTGCTTGTCGGTCAGGGTCTGCGCCGGCGCCACCGTCACCGAGTCGCCGGTATGGACGCCCATCGGATCGATGTTCTCGATGGTGCAGATGATGATGACGTTGTCGTGGGCGTCGCGGAGCAGTTCGAGCTCGAACTCCTTCCACCCGAAGAGACATTCTTCGATGAGCACCTCGTGGACGGGCGAGATCTCGAGGCCGCGCGTCACCTTCCGGTCGAACTCGTCGTGCGACCAGACGATGCCGCCGCCGCTGCCGCCGAGGGTGAACGAGGGACGGATGACCACGGGCAACCCGCCGAGCTCCTGGGTGATCTCCTTGGCTTCGAGCAGGCTCTTGGCGACGTGGCTCCGCGCCTGGTCGATGCCGATTTTCTCCATCAAATCGCGGAAGAGCCGGCGGTCTTCGGTGATGTGAATGGCGTCGATGTCCACGCCGATGACGTCCACGCCCGCCTTCTCCCAGTACCGCTCCTGATGCAGCCGGTCGGCGATGTTGAGGGCCGTCTGCCCGCCCATCGTCGGGAGCACCGCGTCCGGCTGCTCCAGGGCGACGATCTCTTTGATCGACCGGGGCGTGAGTTCGCGGAGGTAGATCTTGTCCGCCGTCACGGGGTCGGTCATGATGGTGGCGGGGTTCGAGTTGACGAGCACCACTTCATAGCCCTCGGCCCGGAGCGCGCGCGCGGCCTGGCTGCCGGAATAGTCGAACTCGCACGCCTGCCCGATGATGATGGGGCCGGAGCCGATGAGGAGGATTTTTTTGAGGTCGGTGCGCTTCGGCATGATCTATGGCGAAAAGGTGGAGAACGGGAGGGGCGTCCGGGGCGTCCGGGGGCGTCCGGAGCGGCTCACCGGAGGGGGACGAGCGGGTCTGCGGCTGCCGTTCGGACGGGCACGCCGCGATGCTCGGCGATGTCGCGGAGGAACTCGTC
This sequence comes from Rhodothermales bacterium, assembly GCA_026984335.1. Lineage (GTDB taxonomy): Bacteria > Bacteroidota > Rhodothermia > Rhodothermales > ISCAR-4553 > JALSSK01. Next base: position 73 of record JALSSK010000180.1, on the reverse strand, counting down.
GAAGAGGTAGCGGCTGTCGTGCGGGCCGGGGGAGGCTTCGGGGTGGTATTGCACCGAGAGCGCCACGCACGTC
>JALSSK010000179.1 GCA_026984335.1 Rhodothermales bacterium | reverse complement strand
ACGTTCACGCCGACCGCGTGCCGATGCGCGAGGAAGGGATGACGCCGTACGAGGTCATGCTTTCGGAAAGCCAGGAACGCATGCTCATCGTGTGCGAGCGCGGGAAGGAAGCCGAACTGGAGGCCATCTTCGAGAAGTGGGACCTTCACGCCGTCCGGATCGGCGAGGTCACGGGCGACGACCGCGTGCGGGTGTACTGGCACGGCGAGCTCGTGGCCGACGTTCCGGCGGAGCACCTCGTCCTCGGCGGCGGCGCACCCGTCTATTACCGCGAGACCCGCCGCCCCGACTACCTCGACGCAACGGCGGCCTTCGACTTCGAAACGATCCCCGACGTGGCTCCCGAGGCCGCCGCCGAGACACTCCTCGCCCTCCTCGGCTCGCCGAACATCGCCTCGAAGCGGTGGGTGTTCGAACAGTACGACACGATGGTTCGGACGAACACGGTCGTCGGGCCGGGGCCGAGCGACGCCGCCGTGCTTCGCATCAAGGGGACGCGGAAGGGGCTGGCCGTCAAAACCGACTGCAACGGGCGCTACGTGTACCTCAACCCGCGCAAGGGCGGGCAGATCGCCGTGGCCGAGGCGGCGCGGAACGTGGTGTGCGCCGGCGGACGGCCCGTGGCCGTCACGAACTGCCTCAACTTCGGCAATCCGTACAAACCCGAAGTGTACTGGGTCTTCAAGGAAGCCGTCGGCGGGATGGGCGATGCCTGCCGCGCGCTCGACACGCCGGTGACGGGCGGGAACGTCTCTTTTTACAATGAGAACCCCGACGGCGCGGTCTTCCCCACGCCCACCATTGGGATGCTCGGCCTCCTCGAAGACCTCGACCTCCACACCACGGCGGATTTCAAGGAAGCGGGCGACGTCGTCTTCCTGCTCACCCCGGAGGCGTGGACGCACCGCGACGACCTCGGCGGCTCCGAGTACCTCGCCTGCGTCCACGGCGCCACGGCGGGCGACGCGCCCCACTTCGACCTCGCCGAGGAGCAGGCCGTGCAGGAGGCCCTGCGCGCGCTCATCCGCGCCCGGCTCGTGCGAAGCGCGCACGACGTCTCCGACGGCGGTCTGGCCGTATGCCTGGCCGAAAGCGTGATCTTCTCCGACGGCCTCGGCATGTCGGCGCGCCTCGAAGGTAAGGATTTCCGGCGCGACGCCGTTCTCTTCGGAGAAGCGCAGTCCCGCATCGTCTTCACGACGCGCCCGGATGATGTCGGCGCCGTGCGTGAGGCGCTCGCGGGCTTTGCCGTCTCGGCCCATCGCATCGGCGTGGTGACGGCGGACGGCCGGTTGACCCTCGCCCTCGACGGCGCGACGGTCCTCGACCTGCCGCGCGAGGCGCTGGCCGGGCCGTACGACGAGACGATCCCCGCCCTCATGAACTGACGAAACGACGGCGACGGTTCGGAAATCAGCTTTGGTATGGAGATTGCGCACACTCGCACGGCGGTCGAAACGGCGCGTGCCTCGCGGGAAACCGGGCCGGCATGGCGGGTGTAACGCTCGACCGCTCGTTTAAACGAATAACGGCATTTGCTCACATAGACGGAGACAGACATTATGGCACAGAACGCCAAATACGTGACCTTGACCGACGAGAACTTTCAGGAAGAAGTGTTGAACGCCGACGTGCCCGTGCTCGTCGATTTCTGGGCGGTCTGGTGTGGACCGTGCCGCGTCATCGCGCCGGTCATCGAACAGCTGGCGGAGGAGTTCGAGGGACGCGCCAAGATTGCCAAGCTCGACGTGGACCACAACCCGCAGACGGCCATGGCTTTCGGCATCCGATCCATCCCGACGCTCCTCTTCTTCAAGGACGGACAGGTGGTCGATCAGATGATCGGCGGATCGCCCTCGATGAAACGCGCCCTGGCGGCCAAGCTCGAAGCGCTCGCCGCGCAGCCCGCGTGATCTTTGGCTCGATGAACCGCTTGAGGCGCGTCGGCCTCGAACGTATTTTGCCCGGACGCGAGGATCGTCTTCCCGCGTCCGGGCGATTTTTTCGTGGAATACTGGCGCATGAGGCGGCTTCGCCTTTTCTTTCATCACCTCCCGCGCGCGTATTCTGACGCTCCATCCATCGGCACTATAACGGAGAAGGGATCATGGGACAGGGCAAATCTCAGAAGGAAACCCCCGATCTTTCCGCCTTCGAGAACGTGGACTTTTCGGAGGCCGAACACCGGAGCGTGGTGATCATCGGGACCGGCCCGGCGGGCCTGACGGCGGCGCTCTATGCCGGGCGCGCCAACCTCGATCCGCTCGTGTATCAGGGGCCTGAGCCCGGCGGACAACTCATCACCACGACGGACGTGGAGAACTATCCGGGCTTCCCCGACGGCATCCTCGGACCGGAGATGATGCAGCGCTTCGAGGCGCAGGCGCAGCGCTTCGGCGCAGAGCTCCGGTGGGGCCTGATCACGGCGGTGGACTTCTCGCAGCGGCCCTTCCGCCTGATCGCGGATGAACAGACGCCCGTGCTTGCCGACACGGTCATCATTGCCACGGGCGCTTCGGCGAAATACCTCGGCCTGCCGAACGAACAGCGGCTCCTCGGTCGCGGCGTTTCGGCGTGCGCCACGTGCGACGGCGCGTTCTTCCGGGGCGAGGAGGTCGCTATCGTCGGCGGCGGCGATACGGCGGCCGAGGAGGCGCTCTTCCTCACCCGCTTCGCCACGAAGGTCTATCTCATCCACCGCCGCGACGAACTCCGGGCCTCGAAAATCATGCAGGAGCGCGTCTTCAACAACGACAAGATCGAGATGATCTGGAACACGGTCGTGACGGACGTGCTCGGCGAGGAGGAGGTCGAAGGCGTGCGGCTGAAGAACCGGGTGACGGGCGAGGAGTCGACGCTTCCGGTGAAGGGCTTCTTCGTGGCCATCGGGCACAAGCCGAACACGGAGATCTTCCGGGGCTGGCTCGACATGGACGAGGTCGGCTACATACGGGCCCTCCCGAACTCTTCGTACACGAACGTCCCCGGCGTCTTTGCCGGCGGCGACGCGCGGGATCACGTGTACCGGCAGGCCGTGACGGCGGCGGGCACGGGCTGTATGGCCGCCATCGACGCCGAACGCTGGCTCGCCGAACGCGCCCACGAGGCGGCGGAGCACGCCGAGGAAAAGGCCGTCCAATCGTAGCCGTACGCCCGGCGGCGCGGCGTCCTCACCCCGCGCCGCCGCCATCCCCGAAACTCATGACCGACGCCCTCCTGATCGACCGCCGCGACGGCGTCTGTACGCTGACCATCAACCGCCCCGCCGTGCGCAACGCCGTCGACGAGCCGACGATGATCCGCATCCGCGAGGCCATCGAGGCGAGCGCGGACGACGGCACGCGCGTGATCGTGCTCACCGGGGCGGGCGGCGCGTTCTCCAGCGGAGCCGACATCAAGGCGGCCCTCGCGGCGAAGGCGACGCCGGACACGGCCTACCGCGTGCTGAGCGAGGCGTACGGCCCCACACTCCGCGCCGTGCGAAACAGCCCGTGGCCCGT
>JALSSK010000178.1 GCA_026984335.1 Rhodothermales bacterium | reverse complement strand
ACGCGGGCGGAGCGGGCGCATGACGGCTTCGGAGATGAGGTAATTGTCCGGCGTTTCGAGCACGTGAAGGACCGTGGCGGCCACGTCCTCGGGTTGCATCGGGTTCGACGTGAGATCGACGCCGGCAACCTGAAAAAACTCCGTTGCGATGGAGCCGGGGAAGAGGCACGTCACCTTGATGCCGTCCTCGCGCACCTCTTTCATGAGCGCCTCGCTGAAGCCGCGCAGGCCGAACTTCGTGGCATTGTACGCGCTGATGTTCGGGTTGCCGATCAGCCCCGCCACCGACGCGATGTTGACGATGTGGCCGCCGAAGCCGCTCGCCTCGTTCTGCCGCCGCATCACCGGCACGGCGGCGCGCGTGCACAGAAAGACGCCGCGCAGGTTGGTCTCCATCATGAGGTCCCATTCGTCCACCGAAAGCCGGTCCACGGGGCCGAATTTGCCGAGTCCGGCATTGTTGATGAGCGCGTCGAGGCGGCCCGCTTCACGGTGCACGGTCTCGAACGCCCGGGCGACGTCGTCTTCGAGCCGGACGTCGCCCACGAGGGGATGAAACCGTTCGCCGAGCGCTTCGCGGAGGGCGTCGAGGCGTTCGCGGCGGCGGGCGAGGCCGAAGACGCGCGCCCCGCGCCCGACGAGCGCCTCGGAAAAGACGCGGCCGAGACCGCTGCTCGCGCCCGTCACGAGGACGACTTTGTCTTTGAGATCCATGTATGGGAAGAGGGATGGGTGGAGAAAGACGACGGATCGACAAGATACGGCCCGGCTTCCGTCGATGGGAGGGCGGAGGGCGTTGCCTCGTGAAAAAAACCGGGCGACGGCGTATACTCTCTCCGCCCCGCCCACCCTTTCACGACATACGCCGCGAACCCGATGACCGAGCCCGAACGCGAAGCCGCCGAAGCGATGCGGAGCCTGTGGGCGAGCGCCGGCGCCGACCCGTTCGTGATCGACGGGCGGCGGCTCGCGCCCGAGGCGGTGACGGCCCTCCTCCGCCCCTACCTCACGGACGAGCGCTTCGCCCGCATAGAGGCCGTCCTCGACGGGCGCACGTACACCGTGGCGACGGTCGTCGAGGGCCTCGTGGACACGGGCAACGTGAGCGCGGTGATGCGCAGCGCCGAGGCCTTCGGCTTTCAGCCGTTCCACATCATCACCGGCGGAGGACGGTTCAAACGCTCGAAACGCACCACACAGGGCTCGGAGAAATGGCTCGACGTGCACGTGTGGCGCTCGCCGGACGAAGGGGCGGCGTTCCTCCGGGAAGCCGGATACACCCTCGTCGCCACCCACCTCGACGCCTCCGCCACCCCCATCGACACGCTCGACTTCACGCGGAAGACCGCGCTCATCTTCGGCAATGAGCGCGACGGCGTCTCGGACCGGATGCTCGAACTGGCCGATCGCCGCTGCATCATCCCGACGCCGGGGTTCGTCGAGAGCCTGAACATCTCCGTGGCCGCCGCCGTGAGCCTCTATCACGCCTACCGGGACCGCCTCGCCCGGCAGGGCTTCCACGGCGACCTCGACGCCGAGGCCCGGGCCCGCCTCCGCGCGCGCTTTTTCATGAAGGCCGTCAAAAACGCCGAACGCATCCTCCGGCGGGCCGCACAATCCGGCCACCTTCCCTGACCCCCGCGCCCATGCCCGAACCGCTCGCTTTCACGACGCTTGCCGGCCCCGTCGGTCCCCTCACGCTCGTCGCCTCGGGGGCGGGTCTGCGGATGCTCCTCTTTGCTCCCTCCGCCCGGAAGGCCGACGCCTCGACGTGGGTGCGGCAGCCCGATCATCCCGTGCTCGCACAGGCGGCGCGTGAACTCGGCGAATATTTCGGGGGCGCCCGCACCGCGTTCGACGTGCCGCTCGACCTCGAAGGCTCCCCGTTTCAGCGGGCGGTGTGGGCCCTGCTTCGCGAGATTCCGTACGGCGCGACGACCACGTACGGCGCGCTCGCCGAGAAGCTCGGCGGTCCGACGAAGACGCGGGCCGTCGGCGGCGCGAACGGGCGGAACCCCGTCGGCATCATCGTGCCGTGCCACCGCGTCGTCGGCGCTTCGGGCGCGCTCACCGGCTTCGCGGGCGGCCTCGACGCAAAGGCGTACCTCCTCCGCCTCGAACGCCGGTATGCCCCCGCCGGGACCTCCGGACAGGGCGATCTCTTCTCCGCCGCGTAAATGGGCTCGCGTCCATCCACCCAAACATTCCCCCCACCGCGCCGCGCCGCGCGCGTTTGCGTATCTTTCCCGAAAAGCCGCCGCGCTTCGCCGGCGCTCATCGTCCAACGAAACCACGCCTCGCCATGTCCCGCCTCTTTTTCCATGCCCCTCCGCGCCGTTCCGCCGTTTTTCTCGCCCTCGTCTTTGCCGGGATGACCCTCGCCGGGTGCGGGGCGGAGCGCGCCGGGGAGACGCCGCCGGTGGTGGAGACCGCCGCGCACGAACCCTCGGGCGAGGTGCTTCGGGCGGGCTTCCTGGCCGTGGAGACGGTCTTCAACTCCGAACTCATGGCGCCGTACGACGTGCTTCAGCACACCCGCTTCCGGGACCCGGACAACTACATCGAGACGTTCATCGTCTCCCCCGACGGGCAGCCGTTCACCACGTTCGAGGGCATCACCATCACGCCGCACTATTCGTTCGACGACGCGCCGCCCATCGACATCCTCGTCATCCCGAGCACGAACAACAGCATGACCGCCGACCTCGAAAACGAGCGGCTCATGGCGTGGCTGAAGAAGACCGTCGCGGGGGCGAAATGGGTCGTCACCGTGTGCGACGGCGCGTTTCCGCTGGCCGCCACCGGCGCGCTCGACGGCCGCACGGCCACCACCTTCCCCGGCGACCGCGACCGCTTCGCCGAGATGTTTCCCGAGATCGACGTGCGGTACGACGTGCGGTTCGTCGAGGACGGCAAGTTCATCACGTCGGTCGGCGGCGGGATGAGCTATGAGCCGGCGCTCTACCTCGTCGAGCGGCTGTACGGGAAAGAGCACGCCGCGCGCACCGCCGGCGGGCTGGTCTGGCCGTGGGACCTCGACGCCGTGCCGCACCTCATCGTGCATGCGGAGTGAGACACGGTTTGGTTCGACCCTTTTCCCACCCATCCGGTGATCCCATGCCTCGTCTGTTCCGTTGCCTCGGCCTTTTCCTCGTTTTCCTCGTCTCTTGCGATGCGCCGCCGCGCGAAGGGACGGCGGAGGAAGCCCCCTTCACCGTCGCGGCGAACATCGAGGTGGGGGAGGCGCCGCACGGCATCCGCTTCAGCGACGACGGGCGGACGGCGTACGTGGCGCTCAGCGGGGAGGGCAAGATCGCCGTGGTGGACCTCGAACGGGGCGCGGTCGTCGAGAAGATCGACGCGGGGGAGACGCCGCTCGACCTCGTCGCCACGGCGTCGGGGGAGTGGGTCGTCTCGCAGTTTCGCGGTGAGACGCTCATCACGCCGGACGGGAAGAAAGGGCCGTGGCGCGTGGGCAAAGGACCGTCGCTCTTCACGCC
>JALSSK010000177.1 GCA_026984335.1 Rhodothermales bacterium | reverse complement strand
AGTATGACGACGACGGAGCCCGCCTCCGGCGGAGGTATGTTCTCGGAACGGGTGCTTCCGGTGTTGAAGACGAAGTTCGCCCCGCTTCTGGCCGAAGAGAAAGGGCTGCGCCTCGATTCGTGGGAGGCCCTCATCGCGGGCTCGGACTACGGCGAGGCGCTCATCCCCTTCGATGCCGAACGCAGCCTGCTCATTCGCCTGGCCACGGAGCTTCCGGAGGACCACCCGCTCCATGCCGCCGCCGCCGCCGTCACGCCCGATGAGCTGGCCCTCGTGCGCAACTGGATCGACGACGGCGCGCGGAACGACGCCGGCGAGGTCCCCTACGCCGACGCCCGGAACCTGCTGTACGTCGCCGATCAGAGCGCGGCCCTCGTCTCGGTCGTCGACATGGACCACGATCTCGTCGTCCGCACCGTCGATCTCCAAAAACTCGGCTTCTCGGCCACGGCCAAGCCGCACCACGTCGTCGTGGAGCCGGACGGCTCGTACTGGTACCTCTCGCTCATCGCCGAGAACAAGGTGCTCAAGTTCAACCGCGACAACGAGCTCGTCGGTCAGGTGGATTTCGAGCGGCCCGGCATGCTCGCCCTCGACACCGAGCGCGACGTGCTCTTCGTCGGGCGCTCGATGGCGGCGGTCAACCCCCCGCAGCGCATCGGCGTGATCAACCCCGCCGACATGTCCATCGAGGAGATCGACGTCTTCTTCCCGCGCCCGCACGCCATCGCCGTGGACGGCTTCCGGAACTACGTGTACACGGCCAGCCTCGCCGTGAACCAGATCGCCGGGATCGACATGGAGACGGGCGACCTCGAGCTCCACCGCCTCGACGGGCCCACGCACACGCTCGTGCAGTTCGCCCTCTCGCCCGACGGCTCGACGCTCGTCGCCGGCGGGCAGCTCACGGGCAAGATGTTCTTCTTCGACGCGAGCCGCCCGCCCGCGCTGCCGCTCCTCGCCGCCGTGGACGTGAACGCCGAGCCGTGGCATCCCGTCTTCTCGCACGACGGACGGTACGTGTACGTGGGCAACAAGCGTGCGAACACCGTCACGGTGCTCGATGCGAAGAACCGGAGCGTCGCCGCCGTCATCGAAGGGCGCGGGCTCTCGCAACCGCACGGCGCGGCCCTCTCGCCCGACGGCAAGCGCCTCTACGTCTCGAACAACAACCTCAAGGGCGCGTACACGCCGCGCTATCCCTTCGTGGATGCGCCGCCGCCCGGCGTGGTCGCGGTCATCGACACGGCGACGAACACCGTGGTGAAGGCGCTCGAAGTGGGCGCATACGCCGCCGGCATGGGCGCGCGGGCGTTCTGAGACCGAGCCGTTCGTCCTTCGGGCGTCTCCTCGCGCTTTTTCCACCCACCCGGACCCCCATCCTTTTGCCTCACCTCCGAAGCCTGCTTCCCACGCTCCTTCTCGTCCTGCTTGCGGCGGGATGCGCGGCCTCGCGCGAGGCGGACGATGCCGCGAGCCCGGTTTCCAAAGCGGGCTTTGTGCGCGACGTCTACCCCTTTCCCGTCTATGACGAGGCGGGCGCGCCCTACGAACACCCCTTCCTCGGCGGCTTCAACGTGCCCCGCCCGCAGTTCATCGACATCGACGGCGACGGCGACCTCGACCTCTTCGTGCAGGAGGTCACCGGCGCGGTCAAGTTCTTCGAGAACACCGGCACGCCAGGGGCCGCCCGATACGTGTGGCGCACCGACCGCTTCCACGACCTCGACGTCGGCGAGTGGTATCGCTTCTTCGACCTCGACGCCGACGGCGACTTCGACCTCCTCGCCGAGGAACGATACAGCTTCGTCCGCTATTTCCGGAACGAGGGCACGCCCGAAACCCCGGTCTTCAAGCTCGCCGAGGATTCGCTCAAAGACGCCGGCGGCAAGCCCATCTTTTCCGACCGGCAGAACATCCCGAACCTCACCGACATCGACTGTGACGACGCGCTCGACCTCTTCATCGGCAAGCTCGACGGCACGGTGATGCGGTACGAATCGGTGGGGAGGGATGCGGACGACGTGCCGCGCTTCCGGCTCCTGACCGAGCGCTTCGAGAACATCGAGATCGTCGCGCAGCTCAGCGGCAGCCGCCACGGGGCGAACACGCTCGCGCTCACCGACATCGACGGCGACGGCGACCAGGATTTTTTCTGGGGCGATTTCTTCGAGCCGGGGCTGCTCTTCATCCGAAACACCGGCACGTGCGCCTCGCCCTCGCTCCGGAGCGAGCCCGTCCCGTTCCCGCCGGGGCATCCGTTCCGGACGAGCGGCTATAACGCCCCGTTCTTCGCGGACATCGACGCCGACGGCGACGTGGACCTCTTCGTCGGGGTGCTCGGCGGCGCGTTCAACCCGATCAAAACGTCGGCGGACAACTTCTATTTCTTCGAACAGACCGATGACGGCGACTTCGTCGAGCGCACGCGGCGGTATCTGAAGACCCTCGACGTGGGGAGCGAGAGCGTGCCCGCCTTTGCCGACCTCGACGGCGACGGCGACCTCGACCTCTTCCTCTCGAACAAGATCGCCCCGGACGATTTCAACACGGCGCAGATGCATCGTTTCGAGAACGTCGGCGCGCCCGATGCGCCGGTCTTCCGGGAGCGGGGCACGATGCCCCTCCACGCGGCGTTCCACTACGTCCCCGCCTTCGGCGACCTCGACGCCGACGGCGACCTCGACCTGCTCGTGGGCACGTGGACGCGCGGGAAGGTGGCCCTCTACCGGAACGAGGGCACGCCCACGGCCCCCGACCTCCGGCTCGAAACGGAGGAGTACCTCCGCCTCACACGCGGCAGCAACGCCGCCCCCGCCCTCGTCGACATCGACGCCGACGGCGACCTCGACCTCTTCGTCGGGGAGTTCTCCGGCACGGTCAATTTCTACCGGAACGACGGCACGCCGCACGCGCCCGCCTTCACGCTCGTCTCGGACGAGTACCTCGGCATCGACGTGGGGCAGCGCAGCTTCCCTGTCTTCCACGACCTCGACGGCGACGGCGACTTCGACCTGATCCTCGGCGCCGAGGCCGAGGGACTGGTCGTCTACCGGAACGACGGCACGCCGCAGGCTCCCGCCTTCGTCCGCGACGACGACGCGCTCCGCCTCGCCGTGCCCGCCCTCGCCACCCCCGCCTTCGTCGACCTCGACGGCGACGGCGACGCCGACTTCGTCACGGGCGGGCTCAGCGGCGGGCTGCTGTACTACGAGCGGCGGTGAGAGAGGCGGGACGCTCGGCCAACGGGCGCGTTACCCGCCGTCCTTGCGGGGTGGCTATGAGGATGAATCCCGTCTCCCTTCCGCTCCCGTACCGTGCGCCTTGCTTTCACCCGTCCTCGCTCGTGGTGCTCACCGGATGCGCCCTGCATGCGCCGATGAGCGAGACGTTCTGTTTCACGAGCCGTACCCGACCCGACCGGCCCACACGGCGGACGTCACGCTGGGGCTTACCGCCACGCTGGGGCTTACCGCCACGCTGGGGCTTACCGCCACGCTGGGGCTTACCGCCACGCTGGGGCTTACC
>JALSSK010000176.1 GCA_026984335.1 Rhodothermales bacterium | reverse complement strand
GAACGGCTCCATGCCCACCTTTTCGAGGGCCGCCATCGCCTGCGCGCGTTCCGCCCGGCCCGGACGCCGGAACCACCCGATCTTCCGGTAGAGCCCCATCATCACGACGTCGAGCACGGAGGTGGGAAAGTCCCAGTCCACGCTGCCGCGCTGGGGCACGTACGCCACCTTGTCGCGCTGTTTCTCGTAGGGTTGGCCGTAGATGAGCACCTCGCCCGCCGCCTTTTTCACGAGGCCGAGGATCGCCTTGATGAACGTCGTCTTCCCCGCGCCGTTCGGCCCAACGATGGCCATGAGCACCCCGGGCGGCGCCTGCAGGTCGACGTCCCAGAGGACGGGCTTCTCATGATAGGCCACCGTCAGGTCGCGCACGTCGATGGCGGCCGAGGGCTGTTCCGGGACGGCGTTCGGGTTTGGGCGAGGCCGGGCTTTCACGTCAGCTTGCATCATGGTCGAGGAGGGCGTCTACGATGGTGTCGATGTTGTGCCGGACCATGCCGAGGTACGTCCCTTCCGGCGTGTCGGGGTCGCCGAGGGCGTCGCCGAAGAGCGTGCCGCCGATCTTCACCTCGAACCCGCGCGCCCGCACCGCCTCGCGCACCGCTTCGATGCCGCGCGGCGAGACGGACGACTCGATGAACATCGCCGGGATGCGGCGCGTGGCCACGAACTCGGCAAGGGCCTGCACGTCGGCGGCGCCGGCTTCGGTGGCCGTGCTGATGCCCTGCAGTCCCTTCACCTCGAAGTCGTACGCGCGTCCGAAGTAGCCGAACGCATCGTGCGAGGTGATGAGCACCCGCCGCTCACGGGGGAGCCGCGCGGCTTGCGCCCGCACGTAGGCGTCGAGCGTGTCGAGGGCGGCGAGGTACCTTTCCGCACGGTCGCGATAGCTCCCGGCGTGAGACGCGTCCTGCGTGACGAGCACGTCGGCGACGTACCGGGCGGCGTCCGCCCAGAGCTTGACGTCGAACCAGAGGTGGGGATCATAATTCCCCGTGAACAGGGCGGACTCCCGGTATTTTGAGCGCGGGATGCCGTCGGCGACGGCGAAGGTGGGGATGCCCCGACGGGCCATCTGTTCGAAGATTTCGCCCATCTTCCCTTCGAGGTGAAGCCCGTTATAGAAGAGGAGGTCGGCCTCGGCCATGCGCGAGACGTCCCCCGCACTGGCTTTGTACAGGTGCGGATCGACGCCCGGCCCCATGAGTCCTTCCACCGCCACGCGCTCACCGCCGATGTTCTTCACGAGGTCGGCGATCATGCTCGTGGTGGCGACGACGCGGATCGTGCGGTTCGAGAAGTCTTCCGCCCGTTCCTTACGCGAGGCCTTCTGCCCGCAGCCGGCTACGACCGTGAGCAGGACGGCGAGGAGCATCCCGATCCCCGCCCGCTTTATCGGAGTCATACCCATCCGTGGTTCGTCAATGAGTGCCTTTCGAGGTGCGCTTTCAAAGGGGCCTTATACTTGACGACCTGGATTTAGTTTAGACTAAAAATGAAATATCTTGCCATTAACTTCTAATTTGTGCGAGGTCGTTTCCGCCCGTGTCCGCGGTCCCGATGGAAACGAGAAAGGGGCGCACCCGAAGGCCCGCCCCTTGCAATCGTGATCCGGAAAAGCGTCCGTCGGCTATCGCGACGGTTGGAAGTGGAGGTCCACCTCTTCGGGCGTGTCCACCCAGTCGGCGACGAAGATGTTCGTGTCCCGGGTCTCGGTGTGGGAGGCGTTGCGGTTCGAGGCGAAGACGAGTTTCTGGCCGTCGAAGGAGAACATCGGGAAGGCGTCGAACGTGCCGGAATGCGTGATCTGTTCGAGGCCGGAGCCGTCGACGTTGACCATGAACAGGTCGAAGAGCCGCCCGCCCCGGTCCATGGAGTGGTGGTTCGAGGCGAAGATGATCTTCTCGCCGGAGGGGTGGAAGAAGGGCGCCCAGTTCGCGCCCGGCAGGTCGGTCACCTGGCGCGCGTTCGAGCCGTCGATGTCGGCCACGAACAGGTTGAGCGCTTTCGGCTCGACGAAGCCTTTGGAGAGGAGGTCGCGGTAGACGTCCGCCTCTTCACCCGTGGGACGGCTCGCCCGCCAGACGATTTTCTTCGAGTCGCGGGAAAAGAATGCGCCGCCGTCATAGCCCAGTTCATCGGTGAGTTGGAGCAGTTCGCCGGTTTGCACCTCATAGCGCCACAGTTCGAGGTCTCCCGAGCGGGTGGAGGTGAAGATGATGAAGCGCCCGTCGGGGGAGAGGGTAGCCTCGGCGTCGTAGCCTTCTCCGCCGATGAGCAGCTCGGGATTCGAGCCCTGTGTGTCGGTGATGTAGATGTCGTACCCATCATAGATGGGCCACACGTAGCGCCCTTGCTCGAACATGGCCGTGGGAGGGCAGGCGGGGTCGGCGGCGTGGGTGGAGGCATATACGATGCGCCCGTCCGGCATGAAATAGCTGCACGTGGTCCGGCCCTTGCCCGTCGAGACGAGGCGGTATCGTTCGCCGTCTTCGAGCGGCGAGCCGTCGGCGTTCATCACGAAGATCTGGTCGCAACCCTGGTCGTTGATGGCGTCCCAGTCGCTCTGAAAGACGAGCTTCTCGTCGTCGAAGCTCCAGTACGCCTCGGCATTGTTTCCGCCGAACGTGAGCTGCCGGATGTTACGGAGGTGCGTCTCGCCCGCAAACCGGAGCGAGTCGGCGGAGGGATCGTAGACTTCCGTTTTCGGGTTCTGTGAAGAAGCCTGGCATCCTATGAGAAGGGGAAGCAAAAATGCGGTGAAGGCGAATCCGACCGGGAAAAATCGGGTTTGCATAGCGGCTGTGAGTTAGCGGTTGGCGACAGGGTGGAGCCGAGGACGGCAACTATCGACGCATGAACCCGAGTTTCGGGACAAAGTTGCACAAAGCTTTTCAAAAGTACCTAAAACACGAAAGCGATATGGCCTTTGAGGTTCAAAACTTTGAAGAAGAAGTGCTCCGCGCCAGTCACGAGCAACCGGTGCTCGTCGATTTCTGGGCGCCGTGGTGTGGTCCGTGCCGCGTCCTCGGGCCGGTGCTCGAGAAGCTGGCCCGCGAGAACGGGTCGGCGTGGAAGCTGGCGAAGGTGAACGCGGACGTGCATCCGGAGCTCTCCATGCGATACGGCGTTCGGGGCATTCCGGCGGTGAAGCTTTTCGTCAACGGTGCGGTGGTGGACGAGTTCACCGGAGCGTTGCCGGAACCGGCCGTGCGGCAGTGGCTGGACAAGGCGTTGCCGAGCGAGTGGAAGCAGTGGCTCGCGGAGGCCGAGTCGGCCCTCGCCGAGGGCGATGCGGAGCGGGCCGAGCGCCTCCTCCGGCGCGTGCTCGCCGAGCAGCCGGCCAACCCGCAGGCGCAAGCCATGCTCGCGCAGATTCGCGTCTTCGACGACCCCGAGGAGGCGGCACGCCTGGCCGCCGGCGCTTCGACGGCGGAGCCGCGCTTCCTGCACCTCGCCGAGGCCGTCAAGACGATCGCGCGGCTGCTCCGGCTGCAAAAGAACCCGGACGCGCTGCCCGACGAGCCGGGCAAG
>JALSSK010000175.1 GCA_026984335.1 Rhodothermales bacterium | reverse complement strand
TCGATGCGGGCCTTTAGATGTCCACGTCCTTCTTTTTGAGGACGAACACGCCTTCCTTGCCGCTCGTCACCACGATCACGCCGCTCTCGAAGTACGGATAGTTGCTCCACGAACCGCCGAACGACGGCGCATCGTCGCCGTAGGGCACCGTGTCGAAATACCCTACCGGAACCGGGTGCTCCACGTCCGTGATGTCGTAGATCCGAAGCCCGCTCACGTAGTTCGACTGGTACATCAGGTTGCCCTTGATGTACAGGTTGTGGTCGATGGAAGGGTTATCGGAGACGTATTCTTTCACGAGTTGCGGGTCTTCGAGGTCGGCCACGTCCCAGATGAGCGTGCGCGTGCCCTCGACCTTGCCCTGCAGCTCGTCGAGTTCGTCGTTCATGAAAAAGTACCGCTGATCCTCGGTGAGCCATCCCTGATGGGAGTAGCCCACGTTCGGGTACGTCGCCTGCGAGAGCGCCGCCGGGTGCGCCTTGTCCGTCACGTCGGCGATCGAGAGCGCCGTCTCGTTGGCTCCGAAGCAGATCTCCCGGCCCCGGTAGCGGGCGTCCGGCCCGTGGTACGTCACGCACTGCGCGTCGTGCGTGTAGCCGGTGCCCTGCCGCCCCGTGCCCGTGTGCGCGAAGCATCCGGCGAAGGTCGGGTGCTCCGGGTCGCGGAGGTCGATCATGTGGAGGCCGCCGCCGCACGTCTCGCCGCCCATGCTCGCGCCGACGGCGAAGGCGAAGCCGGTGTCCTCGTTGATGACGATGTTGTGCGCGGAGTTGATCTTGTCGTAGTGCGCCGTCTCGGTGAAGGTGACCGGGGCGTCGGAGACGTTGCGGAGTTGGGTGAGGTCGAAGACCTGCATGCCGTGGGGTCCGGCGCCGTCGGAGACGATGTAGGCGTGGTCCTTGTAGACCTTGATGTCGCGCCAGGCGGCCGGGCGGGCGCCTTCGTGGAGCGGGAGCGAGCCGAGGTAGAGGGGATGATAGGGGTCGGAGATGTCGACGAAGGCCGTGCCGTCGGTGCGTCCGACGAGCGCGTACTCCTTGCCCGTCTCGGGGTCGGTCCATCCCCAGAGGTCGTTCGTGTGGACGCCGCGCCCGCCGCCGATATCCTTGACGGAGAGGAAGGAGACGAGGTCCACGTTGTCGCAGTCGAAGCCGGCGGCGTGGCCCTCGGCGCACGAGACGAGTTCGCCCGTGAGCGAGGCCATACCGGTGTCTTCGCTGAAGACGCGGGCCGTCTCGCGCCATGCGCCGGCGTCGTCCCGTTCGAAGACGGCGGCGGTGCCTTCGCCGCTGTCGTCCCCGACGACGCCGACGAGGGCGAGGTCGCCGCGGACGTCCACGGAGCCTGCGAAGAAGTCGCCGCTGCGTCCGTCCTCGGCGGCGAGTTTCGTCGCGCTCATCCACGGGCCGTTCTCGCTGTCGCGATGGAAGACGTAGACGGCGCCCGAGAAGCGGCCCGCGCCGGGCGCGCCGACCCATACCTCATCGGGTCCGTTGAGGGCGAGCGACGTGCCGAAGCGCGTCTGCGGTGCGGCGTCGAAAGGGGTGAGCATGCCGCTCCGCTCCCACATGGCGTCGTCGTACACGTACTCGAACACGACGCCGGTGAAGCTCTCATAACGCGGGGCCCCGACGAGGGCATGGCCGTTCCGGAGGCGCACCGAGGAGCCGAAGCGCGCGTCGCCTTCGAGCATACCGGCGTCGAGCAGGCCTTCTTCGGTCCATGCGTCGCCTTCGTTCCGGAAGGCATAGACCGCGCCGGCGTTGCCGTTCTGGCGCGGCGCGCCGATGAGCGCCAGGTCGCCTTCGAGCGCCACGGCGCTGCCGAAGCGGTCGCCGGGGCCGGCTTCGCTGCCGGTGAGCTTCGTCTGAAGGCGCCACGAGCCGTCGGCGTCACGGTGGAAGGCATAGACCGCGCCGGTCTTGCTCTGATGGGCGTAAGCGCCGACGAGCGCGAGGTCGCCGGAGAGGGCGACGGCGCTGCCGAAGTTGTCCGATTCCCCGAGATCCTCGGGAGAGAGGCGGGCCGTCTCGGTCCAGTTGCCTTCCTCGTCCCGAACGAAGACGTAGGCCGCGCCGGCGCCGTCGCTCTGTTTGGGCGCGCCGACGAGCAGGGTCCCGGCGTCGAAGGCGACGGCGTTGCCGAAGCGGTCGCCCGTGGTGGCGTCGGAGGCGGTGAAGCGGCTCGCCTCGGTCCAGGCGCCGTCGTCGTCGCGGCGGAAGACGTAGACCATACCGGGCTTGTCCGCATTGAGCGGTTCGCTGACGATGACCTCGCCGTCGCCGACGGCTACGGCCCCGCCGAAGCCCGTCCGCAGCGCGTTCGCGTCGTCGCCGGAGCGGAAGGTCTGCGCCTGTGCACCGAAGGCGACAAAGAGGAAGAGGGTCAGCAGAGAAAGGCCTTTTCGTATCATGAGGTTACCTCGAACTGGGGGGTACGGAGTTCATCTTTCTCGATGAACCGGAAAGCGGATGGTGCTTTTTCGACGGAGAGCAGCCGAGAAGGATGCACCGAAGGTATCCCAAACGCGGGAGGTGAAAAAAGGTGCCGAGGGGGAGCGGGGCCGGGCCGGCGCACGGATCCGGAACGTCTCGACATGAAAAAAGCGGAGCCTGCCCGTAAGCATGACTCCGCTTTGAAAAAACCATCGTCGGTTCGGCTGCGATCAGTTCACACCCATTGCCACGGGGACCGGAGTGAGCCAGCCGTGCGGGTCCTTTCCTGTGTGAATCACCTCGAAGAAGGCTTCCTGAAGCGCCTTCGTGATCGGACCGCGCCGGCCTTTGCCGACCGTGTACTTGTCCACCGAGCGGATGGGCGTGATCTCGGCGGCGGTGCCGGTGAAGAACAGCTCGTCGGCGATATACAGGGCTTCGCGCGGGATGACCTTCTCCTCGACCGAGTACCCCAGGTCGCGGGCGAGCGTGATGATCGCGTCGCGCGTGATGCCCGGCAGGATCGACAGGCCGACGGGGGCCGTGTAGAGCTTGCCGCCGACGACGACGAAGAGGTTCTCGCCGCTGCCCTCGGCTACGAAGCCGTCGGTATTGAGCATGATGCCTTCGGTGAAGCCGGTGAGCACCGCGTCCATCTTCGCCAGCGCCGCGTTGATGTAATTGCCGCCGGCCTTGGCCAGGGCCGGGAACGTGTTCGGGGCCATACGGCTCCACGACGACACCTTCACGTCGACGCCCTGTTCGAGGGCTTCCGGCCCCAGGTACGCGCCCCATTCCCACACCGCGATCACCGTGTCGACCGAGTTGTGCAACGGGTTGACGCCCATCCGGCCCATTCCGCGAAAGACGACGGGACGAATGTAACAGGACTCCAGCCCGCTGTTGGCGATGGTCTCCATCGTGGCCGTCTCCAGTTCCTCCAGCGAGTACGGGATGTCCATGCGATAGATCTTTGCCGAGTTGACGAGCCGTTCCATGTGCTCGCGCAGGCGGAAAACGGCCGGCCCTTTCTCCTTGGTATTATAACAGCGAATACCCTCGAAAACGGACGTGCCGTAATGAATGACGTGCGATAAGACGTGCACCGTGGCTTCCTCGTAGGGGACGAGCTTGCCGTTAAACCAGATATCATGCTTCATGTGCGACCGGGGTTTGTGGAGGTGCTCCAGGTTCTGTTTCAAACAACGAACGTGCGTCCTCTTCCAACGAAGGAACCCCCGAAATGTTCGGCGCGGTCCTCAAGATCCCTGGAAGCCGGAAGGGCTTTTTTTCGACGCTCTTCGGCGGCGGCGGCGCGGCATGACGCCGTATTTCGCAATGGTCCACAGGATCTTGGCCGAGGCCTTGACGGAGCCGGAAACGGTGCCGGTGATCTTCGAGACGCCGACGCGTTTCCGGTACGACACCGGCGTCTCCGTCGTGCGCAAACCGGCCAGCACGGCCTTGATCTGCATCTCGATGGTCCACCCGAAGGTCTGATCTTCCATCTCGAGGGCGAGCAGGTCGGAGAAGCGGATGGCGCGGAACGGGCCGAGGTCGGTGAAGCGTGCGCCCCAGAGCAGCCGCATCAGAAAGCAGGCGAGGCGGTTGCCGAAGAGCGCCTGCGGAAGCATCGCGCCGGGCTCCCGCTCGCCGAGCATCCGCGAGCCGATGACGAAGTCGGCCTCGTCCCGGAGGATCGGCGCCACGAGGGCGGTCATCTCTTCGGGGTGGTCGCTGTAGTCGCCGTCGAGGAAGACGACCACGTCCGGGTTCTTCTCCCGCGCATAGGCGATGCCGCGCAGGCAGGCGTGCCCGTAGCCCCGGCGCGGCTCCCGGAGCACCGTCGCCCCCGCCGCGCGGGCGTTGGCCTCGGTCTCGTCCGTCGAGGCATTGTTCACCACGACGACCTCTTCGACGAGCCCGGCGGGGATGTCGCCGACGACCCGACCGATGGAACGGGCCTCATTGAAGGCCGGGATGATGACCAGAATGCGCATCGGCGTTTCCATTCGCCTGTGTCTCTTCTCGTGAAACGTCAAAAAAACCAATCGTTTGTATGCTCGTGAGCCGACGAGGCCGCCGCTTTCGGCTCCTTCGCCTCGGGCCTCTACCCCGTGGTGCGCCGGGCAAACCGGAGGTTACGGGTCTCAGAGCAAAAGCATCTGTTCCTCCCGGTGCCGCGCGGCGATTTTCTCCGCCTCGGCGGCCAGGCGCCGCCGCAAGGAGGCGGGCGCGAGCACCCGGACGTGCGCGCCCCATCCGAGCAGCCACGGCAGGACCTCCGCCTCGCGTCGCACCCGGAGCGTGACGAGCAGTCCGTCCGGGCGCTTCACGCGGTCTTCGACGAAGAAGCCCGGCGCGTGGCGCACCCACTTTGCCGCCGCTTCGTCGAAGAGCACCTCCACCACGATCTCGCGCGGCTCGTCCGCCGGCTCGGTCTCCGTCCGGTACGCCGCCGGGCGCTCGAACGTCTCGTCGAGCACGGTGAGGTCGGTCATGTGGGCAAGCCGGAAGGAGCGGACGCGCGCCCCGGCCCGGTCGAGGCCGATCAGATACCAGCCGTCGACGCGGTGAACGAGGCCGTACGGCTCGACGGTCTGTTCGGCGGCGGACGCGCCCGCGGTTCTCCGGAAGCGGACCGCGCGCGTGGCGGCCAGGGCGCGTCGGAGCGTCTGAAGGGCCGCCTGCTCCGACGGGTCGTCGAACACGTTGACCGGCGCGAGGCGTATGCTTTCCTTGAGCGCCGCCGCCGTCTCCCGCAGATCCTCCGGCAAGACGGCCTCGATCTTCAGCCCGGCGGTGCGCGCCGCCGTTCGGTAAGCAACCTCGAAGTGCCGGGCCATGAAGTCGCTGCCGAGCAAGAGCAGCATCGCCTCGTCGCTCGTGAAGCGGAGCGGGGGGAGGAAGTAGCCTTCGTTCAGGCTGTAGCCTTTGCCCGGCACGGCCGTCAGCGGAACGCCCGCCGCTCCCAGCGCCTGCATGTCCCGGTAGATGGTGCGGGTGCTGACCTCGAAGAGGTCCGCCAGGTCGGCGGCCCGGCTCCAGCGCGAGGCCTTGAGTTCGAGCAGGATGGAGAGCAGACGGTCGGTTCGATGCATGCGTTTCACCTTCACGGGACGCCGGGCGGAGGGGAACACGTAAACGAATTTATCCCCTTTGCGCAAGTCCCATCTCCGCAAAAGCCGCGCGCACCCCTTCCTCGAACCGCTTCGCCCCGCCCTGCGAGGGATGCCGCACGTAGGTGGCTTCCGCGCCGACTTTCGCGAGCGCATATTCCGCCTTCCGCCCGATGGCGAGGATGCGCAGGGGCCGGAGCTGATCGAGCAGGCCCGCCAGGAGGTCGCCGAAGGCCGCCACCTCGCGGCGGGCCGGGGTGCGGATGGTCAGCGGCTCGCCGGGGCGGTGCGGGTGCAGCGGCACCGCGTTCCACGTGAAGAAGTGCGGGAAGTACGGCCCGAGCACGCGCCAGTAAATGCTCGCGCTGTATTCGCGGTACGGCGTCTCGTTCAGGCTCGACTGCGCGCCGTCGAGGGGGAAGGCCGGGTCTACGAGTTGCGCCTCGCTCGTGAGCGGGACGCCCGAGAACCGGCAGCCCCACGGCCCCGGCGCCTCGGCCAGCAGGAAGACGGGCGGGCGCTCCGTATAGGCGGCCAGGTAGTTCCACAGGTTTGCCCGCCGCACCGCCACGGCGTCCGCGCGGTCCAGCCCGTCGCTGCGGTCCCGGTATGGATTCCACAGGTTCTCCCGCGAGGGCACGGGGAAAAGGTCACGTTCGAGGCGTTGCCGGACGGGTTCGAGCAGCATGGGCGTTGGAGTGTTGGGGATGGAAGGGCGCGGAGGTGGACACGGCTCAGAGCTTCGCGCCGCAGTGCTTGCAGTATTCCGCATCGAGGTCGTGCCCCTCGGCGCTGCACCGGGGACAGGCTTGCCGGGACGTTCCGCGCTCCTCCGCCCGGGGCGGCTCCACGGTGACGATGCCCGTGGGCGCCGCGATGATGGCCGGCAGGTCGAGATGCCGAAGAAGCCGGCGGCATAGCGGAGCGGGCGTCCCACGCACGTGAGCCGCATCAGGTACCCGACGGTGAAAAGGATCGTGAAGGCCCATTCCGGCCCATAAAGCAACGGCCCGCACACGGCGCGGATCGACGCCGCACGCTCGAGCTTCACCGAGGCCACGCCGGCGAGCATGGCGAGGATCAGGAGGACGTCGAAGGGCGCGCCCGGCGGGAGTGTCGGCCTCGTAGATGATCTCGCGGCGCCTGTGTCGCCGGCCGGTCAGCACGGGTGGATCGATCCTTTTCATGGCATTCCGAGGGGAACCGGGGGTAGTGGAAGCGCGCGCGGGCTGCGCGGCCGATCATGAAGAGCGCCCGGCGTCCGCTTCCACCAGCGACTTCCCGAAGGCTTTGAGCGTGAGCACGGCGTGCGGCGCGGACCGCACCACGCGCTCGGTGACGCTGCCGAGGAGGAACCGCCGGTCGTTTCCGACGCCGTGCGTGCTCATCACGATCAGGTCCGCCTCCACCTCCTCGGCGCATTCGAGAATCTCGTGGGCCGGGCGCCCTTTCCGCACGTAAAATGCGACGGGCGTCTCGGGGCCGGGTGTCTCCTCGTAGAGCTGCCGCAACGCCGCCTCGGCCTGCTCGACGACCTCCGGCGGCATCTTCAGCGCCATGAACGTGGGGATGCCCGTGTCGTTGAAGACGGGCACGATGCGCTCTTCGGCCACGAAGACGAGCGCAAGCGAGGCGCCGTAGAGGCCGGCAAGGGCGCGCGCGTGCCGAAGCGCGGCGGCGGCGTGCTCCGAAAAGTCGATGGGCGCGAGGATGCGGCGAACGGGACGCGGAGCCGGGTCTTCGTCTTTCGTGCGCAGCGTCATCACGGGGCAGTCGGCGTGCCGGAGCACCTCGCCCGTGACGCCGCCGAGCGTCGGGTGAAGCAGGCTGCGCCGCCCGTGCGTGCTCATCACGATCAGGTCCACGTCGTGCTCTTCGGCATAGCGAAGCACCTCGCGGGCCGTGTCGCGCCCTTCGACCTGCACCTGGCGCAGGGGAACGTCCCGGCTCCGCTGCGCCGCCTTGTGCGCGTGCTCGGCGATCTCCCGGCGGAGCGCCTCGGCGGCTCCCATGTCCTCCATCACGCGGTTGAACCAGGCCTGCAACGGCTCGCTCCCCGCCATGCCGACCACGTGCAGCGTGTGCACCTCGGCCCCGCATCTCCGGGCCAGGTCGAGCCCCTGCTCGACGGCGGCCTCGGCGCTTGGTGAAAAGTCTGTTGGGATAAGAATATGACGGATCTTAAGCATCGCGATCGCTCTATTAGTGAACGTTCAATGAGGGAAACCGAATGCGGGAGGCTCCCGATGCGCGCAAAGTACGATACCGCACCTTCGGGATCACCCGTCAATGGTTTTATGAAAGCATTCCTCGTGATGTGCCACCGCTCTTCCGACAGGCTTCACGCTTCGACCAACCGCCCTCGGCAGCATACCTTCCCGTGCTGTATCTTCCGGCGGCGCAGTGTCCGGCCTCCCGTCTAACCCCGAATCTGCATGGACATGGAAACGGCAAAACTCATTCTCCACGGTCAAGAACACGAATTTCCCGTCACGGTGGGCACCGAGGGCGAGGAAGGCATCGACATCCGCAAGCTGCGCGCCACGACCGGCGCCGTCACGCTCGACCCCGGCTTCGGCAATACCGGCTCGTGCGAGAGCGGCATCACCTTCATCAACGGCGAAGAGGGCATCCTTCGCTACCGGGGCTACAGCATCGAAGAGCTGACCGAGAAGTCGTCTTTCCTGGAGGTGGCCCACCTGCTCATTCAGGGCGAGTTGCCCACCCGGGAGCAACTGGACCACTTCCGCCACCGGCTGACGTATCACAGCCTGCTCCACGAAGACATGAAAAAGTTCTTCGAGGGCTTCCCCCCGAGCGCCCACCCGATGAGCGTCCTCTCGACCATCGTCGCCTCGCTCTCGGCTTATTATCCGGAGAACGATGACCCGACGGACATCGACCTGAACATCGTGCGGCTGCTGGCGAAGATCAAGACCATCGCCGCCTTCGCATACAAAAAATCCATCGGGCAGCCCTACGTCTATCCCCGCAACAACCTCACCTATACGGGCGATTTCCTCCACATGATGTTCGCCGTGCCTTCGGAGGACTACGAGATCGACCCGCTCGTCGAGGAGACGCTGGACAAGCTGCTCATCCTCCACGCCGATCACGAGCAAAACTGTTCGACCTCTACGGTGCGCATGGTCGGCAGCAGCGGGGCGAGCCTCTTTGCGGCGATCTCGGCGGGGGTGAGCGCCCTCTCCGGACCGCTCCACGGCGGCGCCAACCAGGCCGTGATCAATATGCTCGAAAGGATCCGCGCCGACGGAGGCAACTATCGGAAATACCTCAACATGGCGAAGGACCGCTCTTCGGGCTTCCGCCTGATGGGCTTCGGGCACCGCGTCTACAAAAACTTCGACCCGCGCGCCCGCGTGATCAAGGCCTCCGCGGATCAGGTGCTGGCTCGCCTCGGCGTGGACGACCCCCTGCTCGACATCGCCAAGGAACTCGAACGCGCCGCCCTCGAAGACGAGTACTTCGTCTCCCGAAAGCTCTACCCGAACGTGGACTTTTACAGCGGCATCCTCTACCGCGCCATGGGCATCCCCACGAACATGTTCACCGTGATGTTTGCCATGGGCCGCCTGCCCGGCTGGATCGCGCAGTGGAAGGAGATGCACAACGATCCGAACACGCGCATCTATCGCCCCCGACAGATTTACGTGGGCGCGCGCGCCCGGCCGTACGTGCCCATCGACCAGCGCAGTTGAGGCGCGGGCGACCGGCCCGCCGGGGAGCGCTTGCGTCGTTCTTTACACAATTTTTCAGAGGCGCCCTTTACCTTCCGACCTTTTTTCGGCAACTTTGACGTTGCGGGCCGTGAGGCGCCCACCCTGCCATATAACGATTGCGTCCCCCGCTCCCGTACGGCGCGCCGGCTTTCCTTCGCCCTTCACCTCCGGCGTTGCGGCTTTCACAAGAAGTACTGTTCTCATTCGTGCGGCGTTCGCCTACCCGACACCACCCGGGCGATGCAGGGCATCCTCGTCGGGCAGACACCAGAGGTGCAGTCTGTTTTTTTATCAACCCCCTGTGATCTCAAAACCTTTGAGGAGTCAGACATGAAACGACGTGTACTACCTGGATTTGCCATCGCTTTTTTCCTGCTCTTGCTCACGGGCAGCGATGCGCTCGCGCAAGCGACCGTGCGTATGAGCGAAACCGTGTTCATCCGTCCCCGCGTGGGCCTCTCGTCCTATCTGGGGGACAACGAGAAGACGCCGTTCAACTTCGACGGCGACCTCTTCAACGGCGGCTTTCCGTACAACCTCGGCCTCGAGGTCGGCTACCAGTTCAACCCCCGCTACAGCCTCGGCCTCGGCTTTCAGTTCGGCGACTATCGGGGCATCACCGAGTTCGTCGACGGACGGGACTTTACCGGCGACCCGAACACGCGGAGCACGGTGCAACTCCTCGCGCGGTATTTGCTGAGCGAAGGCAAGGTCGCGCCGTACCTCCATGCCGGCGCGCAGGTCAGCTTCGGCAACACGCTCGTCTGGAACCCGGCCACCCCCAACGGGCCGTTCCGGGAAGAGAGCAAGACCGCTTTCGGGCCCCTCTTCGGCGCCGGGCTCGACGTGATGTTGAGTCAACAGGTGTCGTTCTTCGTTGAGACGACCGCCAACGTCACCTTCCCCGACGACGCCGCCGACGGACGCGACGACAACGGCTTCGGCGGCTTCGACTTCCTGATCAACACCGTCGGCGCGGGCCTGAAGTTCAACCTCAAGAGCCCGTTCGTGCCGGCGGTCGTAAGCACGGTCACCTGCCCGACGGGCGAGCTCGTGACGGGGCAGAGCGCCACGTTCTCGGCCACGGTCAACGCCGACGCCACGCAGCCGGTGTCCGTCACGTGGGACTTCGGCGACGGCGCGACGGCCTCGGGGCTGACGGCCACGCACATCTACGAGCAGGCCGGCACGTTCTCGGCCACCGTCGCCGCCGACAACGGGCGCGGCGCCAGCACGGCCACGTGCCCCGTGACCGTCGTGCCCGCCTGCACCGCCGCCGAGATCGTGACGATGACCGCCTCGACGATGAACCCCGACACCCACACCGAGGTCCGCTTCAACGCCAACGTGCAGGGCTCCGCGCCGGTCACATATCGCTGGGACTTCGGCGACGGCGCCGCCTCGACCGAGGCCAACCCCTCGCACACGTTCGCCCAGCCCGGCACGTACACCGTCACGCTCGAGGCGACGAACTGCGGCGGCACGGTCAGCCGCACGATCACCGTCACCGTGACGCCGTGGGAGAACCCGATCTGCGCCGTGGCCGAGATGAACTCGGTCTACTTCGACCGCAACTCGAGCACGCTCACCGAGGAAGCGCGCATGCAGCTTCAGGAGAACCTCGAGATCCTGCGGGAGTGCCCGAACCTGACCGCGCGCATCGAGGGCTTCGCCGCCCCCGGCGAGCGACGCACCCGGGGCCTCTCCGAAGACCGCGCCCGCGCCGTCGAACAGTTCTACGTGGACAACGGCGTCTCCGCCGGCCGCCTGACCGCCCTGGGCATGGGCCGCGTCTCGGGGGTGACCTCGAAGAAGGAGGGCACGAGCCAGTATCGCCGCGCCGACACCATCCCGGTGCGCAACTGATCCTGCGCCCCCGTTCATAAGGGCTTTGGAAAGAAGCGGGGCCGTCTTCGGGCGGTCCCGCTTCTTTTTTTTGAAGACACGCCGAACTGTGCCGGGCCGACCGCGCGCGCATGAACCCGACGCCCGGTCCGGCGTCACACGGTCACTGCGTTCGCCTTCGTCCCGTCATGGACGCGAACCCATGAATGCAGACGACGCTCCACCCGACGCCCGCGCGCGTCTTTATGAACCCGACCCCGATGACTCCGCCTTTACGCCTGGCCCTCCAGAAATCGGGCCGCCTCAGTGAGGCCTCCGTGCGCCTGATCGAAGCGTGCGGCATCCGCTTCAGCCGCGCCAACCACCGGCTCCGCGCCCTGACGGACAACTTCCCGCTCGAGCTCCTCTACCTCCGCGACGACGACATCCCCGGCTACGTGGCCGACGGCGTGGCCGACGCGGGCATCGTCGGCGAGAACGTCGTCGCCGAGAAGCGGAAGCCCGTCGCCACGCTCGAACGGCTCGGCTTCGCCCGCTGCCGCCTCTCCATCGCCCTCCCCAGATCCGACGCCTATGAGGGCCTCGGCGACCTCCACGGACGCCACATCGCCACCTCGTATCCGAACCTCCTCTCGGACTTCCTCGCCGAACACGACATCGAGGCGAGCATCCATGAGATCAGCGGCTCCGTCGAGATCGCCCCGAGCATCGGCCTGGCCGACGCCGTGTGCGACCTCGTCAGCTCCGGCAGCACGCTCCTGAGCAACGGCCTCAAAGAGGTGGAGACGATCTTCCGTTCCGAAGCCCTCCTCATCGCTCATCCCGGCCTCGCCCCCGACCGGACCGCCATCCTCGACGCGCTCCGCTTCCGCATCCGGTCCGTCCTCCAGGCGCAGAGCTTCAAATACATCCTCCTCAACGCGCCCAACGACGCCCTCGACCGGGTGACGGAGATTCTGCCGGGCATGAAAAGCCCGACCGTCATGCCGCTGGCCGAGGAAGGATGGAGCTCGGTCCATTCGGTCGTCAATGAGAACGATTTCTGGGAGGTCATCGAGAGCCTCCGGGCCGCCGGGGCGCAGGGCATCCTCGTGGTGCCCATCGAAAAGATGATCCTGTGACCCGTGGCCCTTCGCAGCGTGTGAGGAGGCTCCCGTCGTTCGCGCCACGCCTTTCGAACCCCGTCCCATGATGGAAAAAATCCTCTATCCCGAACGGTCCCGGTGGCCGGAGCTGACCCGGCGGCCGGCCTTCTCTTTCGAGACGCTCGCAGCGCAGATCGCGCCGGTGCTCGCCGACGTCCGCGCGCGGGGCATCGAGGCGGTGCGCGAATACACCCGCCGCTTCGACGGCGTCGAGCTCGACGACCCGGCGGCGCCGCCCGAGGCGCTCGCCGCCGCCGCCGAGGCCGTCCCCGCCGAACTCCGCGCCGCCATCCGCCTGGCCAGACGCAACATCGAGACGTTCCACGCCGCGCAGCTCGAGCGGTCCGCGCGCATCGAGACCGCGCCGGGGGTGGTGTGTTGGCGCAAGTCCGTGGCCCTCGAGCGGGTGGGGCTGTACGTGCCCGGCGGCACGGCTCCGCTCTTCTCGACGGCGCTCATGCTCGGCGTCCCCGCCCGCCTGGCCGGATGCCGCGAGATCGTCCTCTGCACCCCGCCTGGCCCGGGCGGCGCCGTGCCTCCGGCCATCGCCTTCACGGCTAACCTCCTCGGCCTCGACCGCGTCTTCCGCATCGGCGGCGCGCAGGCCGTCGCCGCCATGGCCTACGGCGCCGGGAGCGTCCCCCGCGTCGACAAAATCTTCGGCCCGGGCAACCAGTACGTCACCGTTGCCAAACAGCTCGTCCAGCGCGAGGGCGTCGCCATCGACATGCCCGCCGGCCCCACCGAGGTCGCCGTCGTCCTCGACGAGACGGCCCGCCCGGACTTCGTCGCGGCGGATCTGCTCTCGCAGGCCGAACACGGGCCGGACAGCCAGGTCGTCCTGTTATCCACATGTTTAAACACTGTGGAAAACGTGCTCGAAGCGGTGGATCGACAGCTTGAAAATCTTCCCCGCAAATCTATTGCGGAACAATCACTTAAAAACAGCAAAGCCATCGTCTTCGAGACGATGGACGAGGCGATGGATTTCGCAAATGCCTACGCCGCCGAGCATCTGATCCTCGCCGTCGAGAACCCGGAGGCGCTGGCCGAGCGGGTGGTGAACGCGGGGTCGGTCTTCCTCGGTCACCTGACGCCGGAGGCCGTGGGCGACTATGCCTCGGGCACGAACCACACGCTCCCGACGAACGGCTATGCGCGGGCGTACGCGGGCGTCTCGGTGGACGCCTTCGTGAAGAAGATCACGTTTCAGGCGCTCACGGAAGAGGGGCTTCGGAGCATCGGTCCGGCGGTGGAGACGATGGCCCGCGCCGAGGCGCTCGACGGTCACGCCCGCGCCGTGGCGATCCGGCTCGCGGCGCTCGAGGCCGCCCCGCCGCCTGCCCTGCCGCCGCGCGTCGGGCGCGTGCACCGGCAGACGAAAGAGACCGACGTCCACGTCGCGCTCGCGCTCGACGGGCGGGGCCGCGCCGACGTCCACACCGGCCTCGGCTTCTTCGACCACATGCTCGAACAGATCGCCCGCCACGGCGGCTTCGACCTGACGGTCCACGTCGCCGGCGACCTGCACGTGGACGAGCACCACACCATCGAGGACACCGCCCTCGCCCTCGGCGCGGCCCTCCTCGACGCCCTCGGCGACAAGCGCGGCATCGAGCGCTACGGCTTCCTCCTGCCCATGGACGACGCCCTCGCGCAGGTCGCGCTCGACCTCTCGGGCCGAAGCCGGCTCGTGTGGGACGTGCCGCTGAAGCGCGAGCGCCTCGGCGACGTGCCCGCCGAGATGTTCGCCCACTTCTTCAAATCCTTCTCGGACGCGGCGAAGTGCAACCTGAACATTCGGGCCGAGGGCGAGAACGAGCACCACAAGATCGAGGCCGTCTTCAAGGCCTTCGCCCGCGCCCTCCGGCAGGCCGTCCGCCGCGATCCCGCCCGGATGGACGTGCTGCCGAGCACGAAGGGGACCCTCTGACTTCCACGCCACGAAACCCGCCCCTCATGACCGTCGCCGTCGTCCGATACAACGCGGGCAACATCCTGTCCGTCCTCAACGCCGTGAAACGCCTCGGCGTGGAGCCGGTGCTTACCGACGACCCCGCCGCGCTCCGCGCCGCCGATCGCGTGATCTTCCCCGGTCAGGGCGAGGCGCGCTCGGCCATGCGCTACCTCCACGAACGCGGCCTCGACGACGTGATCCGCAGCCTGACGCAGCCCGTCCTCGGCATCTGCATCGGGCTGCACCTCCTGTGCCGCCACTCCGAGGAGAACGACACCCCCTGCCTCGGCCTCTTCGACGCGCGCGTGCGCAAGTTTCCCCCGAACGAGAAAGTGCCGCACGTGGGATGGAACACGATCACCAACGCCTCGGGACCGCTCTTCGAGGGCCTGCCGCCGGAGCCGTACGTTTATTTCCTCCACAGCTATTTTGCCGAGCGTGGGCCGTACACCACCGCCGTGACGGACTATATCCTTCCCTTCAGCGCCGCCCTTCACCGGGACAATTTCCACGCCGTGCAGTTTCACCCGGAAAAGAGCGGCTCCGTCGGAGAGACCATCCTGCGCAACTTTCTGAACCTGTAAGTCCCCGACCTTCAATCCCGATCACTTGTGCATGAAACGGATCGCCCCGGGCAGGCCCTACCCCTCCGTCGCTCCGCGACCCGTCCCCTTCGCACGGGGAGGGACTTCCGCGAGCCGAGCGGATCTGCACAAGCCCTTCCCCCTCACAGGGGGAAGTACCCCGAAGGGGGGATGGGGGACTGTTCCCGCCACATGCGCCAACATGGTCTACCCCTCCGTCGCTCCGCGACCCGTCCCCTTCGCACGGGGAGGGACTTATGTGGGGGCCGCACGAGCCCTTCCCCCTGACAGATAGCCGACCTTCAACCCGCAATCCGCCATGCTCACCAAACGCATCATCCCCTGCCTCGACGTCAAGGACGGGCGCACCGTCAAGGGCGTCAACTTCGTGAACCTGATCGACGCGGGCGACGCCGTCGAGCTGGCGAAGGCCTACGTCGATCAGGGGGCGGACGAGCTCGTCTTCCTCGACATCACGGCGACGCTGGAGAAGCGCGCCACGCTGCTGACGCTCGTGCGCCGCATCGCCCGCGAGATCAACATCCCGTTCACCGTCGGCGGCGGCATCGGGTCGGTGGACGACGTGCGGGCGCTGCTGGAGGCCGGCGCCGACAAGGTGTCCGTCAACTCGGCGGCCCTGCGCGACCCCGCCCTCATCGACCGCATCGCCGACGCCTTCGGCAGCCAGTGCCTGGTGCTGGCCCTCGACGCCAAGCGGGTCGGAGACACGTGGCGCGTCTTCACCCACGGCGGCAGCCGCCCCACCGACCGCGAGGCCGTGGCCTGGGCCGTCGAGGCCGAGCGGCGCGGCGCCGGCGAGATCCTCCTCACCTCGATGGACCACGACGGCACGAAGAGCGGCTTCGCCCTCGACCTGACGCGGCGCATCTCCGAGGCCGTCGCCATCCCCGTCATCGCCTCCGGAGGCGCGGGCGCGAAGCGCCATTTCACCGACGTTTTTCACGAAGGCAAGGCCGACGCCGCCCTCGCCGCGAGTATCTTCCACTTCGGCGAGATCCCCATCCCCGACCTGAAAGCCTACCTGCGCGACCAGAACGTCCCCGTGCGACTGTGAGCGGTCGCGCTATTAACCTTTTCCTCCTTATGGATCGCCTCGACCCCGACACGCTCGATTTTGCTAAGGGCGGCGGCCTGTTGCCCGCCGTCGTCCAGGATGCCCGCACGGGCCGGGTGCTGATGCTCGGCTACATGAACCGCGCGGCGCTCGAGCGCACGCTCGAAACGGGTCGCGTCACCTTCTTCAGCCGCTCCCGGCAGACGCTATGGACGAAAGGCGAGACGTCCGGCCACTTCCTCGCCGTCGAGGACATCCGGGCCGACTGCGACCGGGACACGCTGCTCATCCGCGCCGTG
>JALSSK010000174.1 GCA_026984335.1 Rhodothermales bacterium | reverse complement strand
CATGGCCGCGGTGCTTTCGGCTGAAGTCTCGCAGTGCCTCGACCGCGACGTCGATGCCGACCTTGTTGCGGTACTTGAAGCAATCGGCGACCGTTTTGGCGGGGGAGGTGATGCGGAGCGGGACGCCCTCGACATCATGCCGCTCGACCCCGGCGGCCAGTGAGGCCGGGGAGAAGCGAGCGACGCGCAGTCGCGGAGAGTCGAGCCGCGGCCGGCGCGCCTTCTCCGGCAGCGCGATCCACACCTCCGCCGGAGACTGGGTCGTCAGCCCGTGGAAGCGTAACGCCGTGAGCAGGCAAAACACCGCCTCGGGCACGCGCTTGGCGACTTGCGCGAGGGTGTGCTCGGCCGTCAACTGGTGGCGGGCCGCCACGTAGATCCCACGTGCCTGCCGGATCACCAGCCCATCCCTCACGAGCCGTGAGAGCAACGCCCGGGAGATGCCATGGGGCTCGAGGTCCTTGGGGCGTACGAGCCCCCTCTCCTCGATCAGGCGCAGCGCTCGCTCTCTGGTGGTCTCACCCATCGTGGATCATGATACGAAATGCCGGAAATCATGCACAAGTCCCGACCTTTCGCACTCTCGACCGAAGCATGCCCGCACCTTCGCGCATCGCAAGAAACCGGCCCCTCCGCGCATCACCCCCCTGAGTCGTGCCATGCATGGATGGGTGGATGGATGGATGGATGGGCGCTCCGCCCTCCGTCACCTCGGCGAGCATCTCTATGATGTCCTTCTCGATGTCGCGAAGTCTCAACGGAAATCGGGACACCCCCCCGTCACCTCCTCGGCAACGGCGAAGTCGTTGTTTTCCGGATTCTCCCAGTCGACCAGCCAGACGGTTTCGGTCTGCGCGCCGACCCCCTCCCGGGCCTTCACCCCGTAGCGCAGCAGCCCATAGATGGCACGGTTGGCGTCGTTGAGCCTCTTGCTTCCGCCCAGGGTCGTGGCCTTGCCCAGCTCGAACTGGACCTCCTGAGTGATCCTGGCGCTGTGGCCCTGGCGCTTCAGCCAGTCGGTGAGCAGCGCTTCCTCGACATTGCTGTTCCCCTCGCGGCTGTTCCCGTGGCCGAGGTAGGCGTAGCCGAGCATATCCTGGAAGAACGCCAGCCCCCGCTTCTGGGACTGGATCTCGCGTTGGCCGACGCTACTCATGGACGTCCTCCAGCACTTCCCAGCGGCCACCTCTGTCCGCACCAATGCGCCGAATCAGCCCAGCGGCCTTTCTCCCTCGACCAGACGCAGCTTGTCGATCAGCCCGGCGTCGTCATCGTCCAGAGCCTCCGTGCCCAGTCGCCCACTCTTCGCCGCCTGCTCGCAAAAACCCCGCAGCACATCGGCATCGAGATCCTCCACGGACAGGCCCGGCAGGGGCGCGCTGTCCCAGGTGCGGCCATACTTGCGCAGCAGAAAGCGGTCGAGGGCTGCCCCCTTCAGCATCTGGTTGGTGCTGCCGCTGCGGACCAAGTACTCGCCCCGATAGCTCACCGGGCTGGGATACGCCTCGACCCGTATCTCCAGGGACTCGAGCCCGGCTTCCGAACGCAGGTTGACGTCCACCATGATCCCGAGCAGGTCCCGCACCTTGTTGGGCAGTTCTTCCAGGAGCCGCCCGGCATGGGGGATGCCGACCACCTCACCACGGTCATTGCGTCCGATCACCAGCTCCCCGCCGTCAGCGTTGGCGAAGCCGCAGACCCATTTCAGGTCCTCGTCGCGCCATGACCGCTTGTACTCCGTGTTCTGATTTTCGCTCATGGGCCCAACTGATCCCCCCGCTCATCATGAAACAGGCTGATGTAGTCGCGGTACAGGAACCGCCGGTGGCGCTTCTGTCCTGTCATCTCGTGCAGGATGCCGTGCACCGCGAACTTCTTGATCAGGTTGTTGGCCGCGGGATAGCTGGTCCTGATCAGGTCCCGAACCTCGGTCACGGCGACGATCGGATGCTGATAGAGGTATTCGAGGACGCGGTGCCCGTTGCCGGCGGCCCGGCCGAATTCGTCGGTGATGGTTTGGCGGTGACGCTCCCGTAGGGACAAAATCCTGCGGGCCGTCTCGGTAGCCTGCCCGCTGACCTCGATCACACCGGTCAAGAAGAAGGCCAGCCACCCTTCCCAATCGCCCGCGTCGCGCACGGCTTGCAAGTGATCGTAGTACGCATGGCGGTGACGCTTGAAATAGTGCGACAGATACAGCACCGGTTTCAGCAAGACCTCCTTCTCGCACAGGAGGAAGGTGACCAGCAGACGCCCGACGCGGCCGTTGCCGTCGAGGAAGGGGTGGATGGTCTCGAACTGGGCGTGGGCCAGGCCGATCCGGATCAGCAGCGGTAACGGCGACTCTTGGTGGAGGAAAATTTCCAGCTCTCCCAACAGGCGGGGAATTTCGTGGGGAGGCGGGGGCACGAAGGTCGCCTCGGCCAGAGTGCAGCCACCGGGTCCGATCCAGTTCTGGGTCGTCCGCAGTTCCCCGGGAGAAAGGTGCTGCCCACGCACGCCAACCAGCAGTCGCTCGTGGATTTCCCGGATCAGGCGTACCGACACCGGCAGGGACGCCAGCCGCTCCAGCCCGTGGTTCATGGCGGCGACGTAGTTGAAGACTTCCTCGACATCGTCGGGGCGCTCGGCCGACAAGACGCGAGCCTCCGCCGCCAGCACATCCTGCAGCGAACTCTGCGTGCCCTCGATCTGGCTCGACAGGACGGCCTCCTTGCGCACATACATGGCGACGAACAGGTCGGGATGCGGCAGCGTCTGAATCGAGCCGTCCAGCCGCCCGAGCGCCCGATCGGCCTGGGAGAGCAGGGGCTGAAGCTCACCCTGCAGGCGAACCGGCGGGTTCGGCGGCAGCGGGGACGGCAGAAACGCCCGGTAACCCGTCCCTTGCCGTTGATAGCGGCCAGCCCGGCCAGCTTGTGCCGAATGGTTCATGGAGTTGGATGCCGTTCACATGGTGTGCGTATCTCGCCATAGTAAAGGACCATATTACTACAGGCAAGGTTTTCTCCCATGGGAAAGGCGGATCAAAGCACCTGACCCAAGGTGCGTATCTCGAGCCGACCGGTGGTATTCATCCACAGGGCTGTCTCCATCGGCCTCGGCAACCCGGCTGACCGGCTCGTCCATGGCCCGGGCGACCAGGTCGCTGAGCCGTCTCCGGCGGTCTTCGAGGAAGACATCGAAGTCATCCCGGCGCAGCAGCTCCGGCGCGAGAGCGTGGCTGGCCAGCAGGGCGTCCATCCCGGCGTCGTCCACGCCAACCTGTTTTTCCTGTTGAAGACGCGGCAGGTCGAGGGACCGGGCGTATCCGCCCACCTTGCGGTTGGCTTTGTATGCGATGGACGTCTTGTTGAGGATGCTGTCGTGCGGTCCTTGGGGATTCCCTGCTTCGCGCACCAGTCGCGGGGAAAGATGTGGTGGATGTCGAGGGCGATCTCCTCGGCGTCCAGCTCGCGGATGCTGGCCTTCCAGAACCAGTCCTGCGCCCCCTCGCCTCCTAACCAACGCGTCAACTACCCTGACATAGGGGGGCCATCTTGAACTCGCGCACGGCGACGCCCGGTCC